>DVNN01000249.1 GCA_018714325.1 Candidatus Pelethocola excrementipullorum | reverse complement strand
GTCTTGCAACGTTTGATATGCATGTATGATGAGAAATCACAAATGTATGAACAAAAATTGAAATAAATGTATATTCCTATACATGCTTTTTCGCATGTGTTTTCAATGCCTCAAAACTTTCGGTACTGATTACATGTTCGATTCTGCAGGCATCTTCTGCTGCAACCTTGGGATCGACGCCGAGAAGAACGAGGAGATTTGAAATCAACGTGTGACGCTCATAAATCTTGGCGGCGATTGCAAGACCAGAGGGAGTCAGCTTGATATGACCGTCCTCATTTACTGTAACCAATTCATCTTCCCGCAAATGTTTCATAGCAATACTAACGCTTGGTTTAGAGTAACCCAATTCATTGGCAATATCGATGGAACGCACCGAGGGCTGTCGTTGGGTCAGGATTAAGATAGTCTCTAAATAATTTTCCGCAGATTCCTGTATCTTCAAGATGATCCTCCTTTCTTTCAGATGGGCACACTAAGGTGCTGCCGATAAAATTAACTAGGTTTAGTTTAACATAAACTTCATTTGCAGGCAAGAGTGCACTTCGGAAATCCCTGATTTGAGCAAAAATAAAGACAGGTAGGACTTTTCTTTATATTAACCGTAAAAAGGGCACATTTAATTGTATATCAAAATAAATCATGCTACAATAATTAAGATACCAGGGTCAGAAGGTCATGCTTTTCATGCTTGCATGAAAAAGCATGAATTTGGGACCCGCAAAACATGAGAAAGTAGCCCGAATAGGGCGTATTTCGAATGTTTTTAGAATTGCGGGAGCACAAAGTGCGTAGCAATTCGTAGGTATCATGATGGGGGCAAAATACTTTTTGACCCCAACATCATCAAAACAGTGATGACACGAAAGCGGAAGGAATAGATTCAAAAGAGGTATAGGAGAGATACATATGGATAAAGAAAGGCAAAAGGAGTTACGAAAAGCCCAAAGAATACGAGAGGTCCGTAGGAATATTATGATTCTCTGCGCAATAGGGATAGTCTGCATAGCCGTAATTGTGGTGTTGGCTGTAGGGCTGAGAAAAGACAATTCTCCCAAGTCAACTCAGGCTATGGCCGAGGACAATCAAACTGACAGCGGTGAGGTGCCTGACACCAGCAGTTCACCTCTTACCATCGCCGGAAGACTTGAGGGGGAAGCCGATGCGAAAAAAATAATGGAAAGTGCCCCTGTAACACTGACAATCAGCGCTGCTGGTGATTGTACCTTGGGTTCCGATGTGAATTTTGACCCATCCACCAGTTTTGTAACCAAGTACAATGAAGTTGGAGACCCTGGTTATTTTTTCGCCAATGTAAAGGACATCTTTTCTGCCGATGATCTGACAATCGTGAATCTGGAAGGTACCTTAACTGATGGGGGAGAACGTGCGGACAAGACCTTTGCCTTCCGTGGTGACCCGTCTTATACCCAGATTCTGACCAGCGGATCGGTGGAGGCGGTGAATCTGGCCAATAATCATAGCAAAGACTACGGATTACAAAGCTATGAAGATACCATTTCCCATGTGGAAGCGGCTGGTATCACCAGCTTCGGTTATGACCGTACGGCCCTGATGGATATCAAAGGCGTGAAGGTAGGTCTTGTGGGAACCTATGTGCTGGCAGAGGGGATTGAATCCAAACAAGGAATGATAGACAATATTAATGCCCTGAAGGAACAGGGTGCTCAGCTGATTATTGTAAGTTTCCACTGGGGGACGGAAAAGGAATACTCTCCTGATGAGGTGCAGACAGAACTGGCGCATGCAGCAATTGACAATGGCGCCCATCTTGTATTAGGACACCACCCCCATGTATTGCAGGGAGTGGAGAAATATAATGGAAGGTTCATCTGTTATAGCCTTGGTAATTTCTGTTTCGGAGGTAATAAGAATCCTTCCGATAAGGATACGATGATCTTCCAGCAAACCTTTACCATAAAAGGAGAAGAGGTGGTGCAGGACGATGTTGTGGAAACCATACCCTGCAGCCTGTCCTCCAGTTCTTCCATTAATAATTACCAGCCCACCCCTTCGGAGGGAAGTGAGAAAGAACGAATCCAGCAGAAGATTCAGGAGCTGGCAATCTCATGATGATTCAAAGTGATATAAGGCAAAAAGATTGTGAAAGGAGTATCTTTGGAATTATTATTAATAGGATATGTGGTGATAATCAATATCATAACGTTCGCTGCTTATGGTATTGATAAAAGTAGGGCTAAGAAACACGTTTACAGAATTCCCGAGCGGACATTGATTGGAATGGCAGCTGCGGGAGGCAGTGTGGGAGCCCTGCTGGGAATGGGACATTTCCGGCATAAGACCAGACATCTCAAGTTCACCGCCGGCGTTCCGCTGATCTTAGGTGTCCAGGTCGTATTAATTGTTATGGTATTAGTAAGGCTGTAGCCGGAAGGGGGAAATACATATGGAATTGTGGGATTTGTATGATGCAAAGAGGGAACCTCTGGGATCGACCCATGTCCGGGGAGTACCCCTGGATGGGGGAACGTACCATCTGATTGTGGATATCTGGACTATCACGCCAGAGGGAAGGATTTTGCTGACCCAGCGTCACCCGAATAAGACGTATGGGTTGAAGTGGGAATGCACAGGCGGTTCCGTACTGGCGGGTGAGGAGAGTCTGGAAGGTGTTTTGCGGGAACTGGAAGAAGAGGTGGGAATCAAGGCTAGGCCAGAAGAGGTTATGCTCATGGATACGGTTCGCTTGGAGGATCGCTTTGTAGATACCTATATTTACCGCAGACCAGTGAAACTTTCAGAGTTGAAGCTTCAGGCTACCGAGGTGGTGGATGCCCGTCTGGTAACCTATGAGGAATTGTGCAGGGAGTGGGAAGCGGGCAAGGTGATGCCCAGACGCTTTGCACGATACCGAGAGAAGTTGAAGCAGTTTTTGGAAGATGGGCAAATACAAGAGACGAAAAGGAGAAGAGGATGAAAACAGCACTGACAATTGCCGGCAGTGATTCCAGCGGTGGAGCTGGTATCCAGGCAGATATTAAGACCATGATGGCTCACGGCATCTATGCCATGAGTGCCATCACCGCGCTGACGGCACAAAACACAACGGGAATTACAGGAATCATGGAGGTTGAGCCGGAATTTTTGGCTAAGCAGATGGATTGTATCTTTACCGATATCTATCCGGATGCAGTTAAAATCGGAATGGTATCCTCCGGAGAACTGATTAGCATGATTGCTAAAAAGTTGAGACAATATGATGCAAGAAATATTGTGGTGGATCCCGTAATGGTGGCTACCAGCAGAGCCAGACTGATCGATGAGAATGCGGTCAGAACTTTAAAGGAGGAGCTGCTGCCTCTGGCTGCCGTGCTGACACCCAATATTCCGGAAGCAGAGGTGTTATCCGGGATGGAAATTCATACGGAGGAGGATATGGTTCGTGCCTCTGAAGTTATTTATGATCAATATGGGTGTTCGGTTCTTTGTAAAGGCGGCCATCAAAAGTTTACTGCCAACGATCTGTTATACAAAGAGGGGAAGACAATTTGGTTCAAAGGAGATCGGATTGCGAATCCCAATACCCATGGAACAGGATGTACTCTTTCCAGTGCCATAGCCTCAAATCTGGCGAAAGACGTCTCCATAGAAGAAGCGGTGAGACGGGCAAAGTCATATGTTTCCTCTGCTTTGGAAGCCATGCTGGATCTGGGCAAGGGAAGTGGACCGTTGAATCATTGTTTTGCAATGGAACCATATCATATGACAGATTGAATCAATCACATGAAAAAAATTAAGTAAAAAAAGGGAGCTTGTGTCACGGGCTGAGAGGAAGATAGAATCTTCGACCTAACCTGATTTGGATAATGCCAACGTAGGAGCATAAAGTAGGTATTCGCTATGCATCTAATTCGGTATTGTGTCCGATGGATGCTTTTTTTATGGGGCTGTCACACTAAATTAGTGTGCAGCTCCTTTTCTGCATAAAAGTTTAGCATAATATGTATTATTTTAATAAAAACTAAAATAGATATTGAAATTTTTGAAAGAGGGGTGTAAACTAACAGCAGGAATACAAACATAAAGAAGAACGAGGTGGTAGGAATGAACGAGACAAACTTTCGTGTAACCGAGTATAATAAACCCTGGATTGAACAGAGAGCTGATCCCTATGCCTATAGGCACATAGATGGAACTTATTACTTTACAGCATCTGTCCCGGCTTATGACAGAATCATACTCCGTCATTCAGATACGCTGGATGGGTTGAAAGAGGCCGAAGAACTGACCGTATGGACCAAACATGAAAGCGGTCCTCAAAGCATACATATTTGGGCACCTGAAATCCATTATATAGATGGTGGATGGTATATTTACTACGCCGGAGGTGACAAGGATGACGTATGGGAGATACGGCCTTATGTCTTAAAGTGTACGGGCGCCGATCCCATGAAGGATGAATGGATAGAAATGGGCATGATGCAGGCGGCCGATGAGGATGAGTTCTCATTCCATGCCTTCTCTTTGGATGCTACTGTGGTCAAGAATAAGGAAAAATATTACTACATCTGGGCTGAGAAAACAGGCGTGGGAAAACAGATATCCAATCTTTATATAGCGGAAATGGCTGCACCCAATAAACTTGCCACGGCTCAGGTACTTCTTACCACCCCGGATTATGATTGGGAACGTGTGGATTTCTGGGTGGACGAAGGTCCGGCGATTTTAAAACATGATGGAAAGATATTTATGACATTTTCATCCAGTGGTACCGGCCCATGTTATTGTATGGGTATGATGTACGTGGATGAGGATTCCGATCTTCTGGATCCTCATGCCTGGAGAAAACTAAGATTTCCAGTGCTGAAAACAGACGAAGAAAAAGGAATCTACGGACCTGGCCATAATTCCTTTGTGAAAGGTGATGATGGTGTGACCGATCTTTGTATCTATCATGCAAGACCATACGATGAGATTATAGGTAATCCATTGTACGATCCAAACCGCCATGCTATGATTATGGAAGTTAAGTATGATGAAAAGGGATTTCCTGTTTTTGAGTTTTCAAAATCATGAATTGTATTTTAGGTAAATCTAAAATATTATATATTTTGAAAATACGGTAGAATTATATAGTTAAAATATCTAAAAAATGAAAAAGAAAATTGTTATAATATAACAAAGATTCTATTTTTGATTAGAAAAAACTAAAATATTATTGTTATGACTAAAACAATATGCTATGATATGTCTTACAAAGAAATACATAGTGATTGGCATTAGCCAAGCTATAGAGTTAAGACAAAACAGGAGGATGTTACTATGAAATTGAAAAAGGTAACCACAGCATTACTTACCGCAGCTTTAACAGCTACCACAATTTTGGCCGCAGGATGTGGCGACTCAGGTAGTGCAGATGGAAAAAAAGATTTGAAGGTGTTCATTTTTGCAGATGATTCTACAAAAGAAGTTTATCAGGGGATGATTGATAAATATGTTAAGGAACACTCTGATACCATAGGAAGTATTAAACTGCAGACTACTCCAAAGGATGAATATGTGACGACCTTAAAAGGAATGATGACCTCAGGGGATATGCCGGACGTTCTGTACATGGAGCCACAGTCAGTTGCAGATTATGTGAATAATGGTTACCTGGCCAGTCTGACAGAGTTGATGAAAGACAGTGATGTCACAACAGATGGTATTTACGAGAACGTATTGGATTTCTACCGTTATGATAAGGATTCCAAGACTCAGGGAGAAGGAGATTTATACGGCCTTCCAAAAGATTATTCCGTATTCGCATATGCATACAACAAAGATTTGTTTGATGAGGCCGGAATTGATTATCCGGATCCGGAAAACCCATATACATATGAAGAGTTTGTAGAAGTTTGTAAGAAACTTACAAAGGATACAGATGGTGATGGAGAGATTGATCAGTGGGGAGCAGGATTTGCTGATACCTTGATGCTTTACCCTCTTGTATGGTCTAATGGTGGATCATTCTTAAGTGATGATTATAAGACCGTTACAATTGACACTCCGGAATTTAAAGAGGCAGTTCAAAAATATGTAGACCTTACTTTGGAATATGAAGTAACTCCTTCCGTAGATCAGGATACATCTCTTGGAGTATATCAGAGATGGATCGCAGGACAGGAGGCGTTCTACGGATGTGGAACTTGGGAAATTGCCGCTATGAATGATGATGCAACATTCGCATATGATTATAACCTGACAGGATATCCTACTCTGTCAACCGGTGTATCCTATGCAAACCTTGGTTCCGTAGGCTTCTGTGTATCAGATGCCAGCAAGAATAAGCAAGAAGCACTGGATCTGATTTCTTATCTGTCAACAGACCTTGACGGACAGAAGATCGTATCTGGTATTGATGGAAACAAATCTGTACAGCTGCCGACCATAAAAGACTATGCGGAGAACGACTTTGTGAAAGCAGTAGAAGATGGTGAAGTTGATTATCCTTCAAACATCCAAATCTACCTCAACTACATGAATGGTACAGACAAATATCAGGGAAGAATGCCGGAATACAGCTATACTCCGAATCCGGAATGGCTGACACCTTTCTGGGATGGTCTTACAACTGCAAAACGAGGCGATGTGACAGTGGATGAATTCATCGCAAAAGTTCAGCCTCAGATGCAGGAGTATCTTGATACTGCATGGGAAAATGCTCAATAAACAGAAAATCTAGAGATGCACGGAATAACCGTGTGGATGAGAATGGCTGGTGAGTTTCATCCACCAGCCATTCTTATATGTTGGAGGTGAATCAGGTTTGAAGAATAAAAAGCGGAAGATAAGTACAGCGGCGCTGAAAGAAGAACGGTATGGAAGGCTATTCATCGCCTCACCGTTTATCGGATTTTTACTGTTCATGGCATTCCCGA
>DVNN01000248.1 GCA_018714325.1 Candidatus Pelethocola excrementipullorum | reverse complement strand
ATGATAGAAGATGTCTATGTGGCAGGAGGAATCGGCAGCGGCATCAACATGAAGAATGCGGTGAATATCGGTATGTTTCCTGATATTCCGATTGAGCGTTTCCATTATATCGGCAACTCTTCTCTGACAGGTGCCTACACCATGTTGTTATCCACTCAGGCGGAGAAGAAGACTTATGAGGTGGCAAGGAACATGACCTATCTGGAATTGTCAACCGTGCCCAGCTATATGGATGAATTCGTAGCATCTTGTTTTCTGCCACATACGGACGCGTCTCTATTCCCGTCCGTAGAACAATATAAAGCGACTCAGGAGAATTGATATGGACTTTGGATATGAAAAAGATAGCAAAGAACGTCTGCCTTTTGAGCATTATCTGAAGGCGTACCAGGACTTAAATCCGGAGCATATCAGTCAGCGTACCGGAATACCATATGATAGTAAGACAGGCTCTTTCACCCTTCGTCTGATGGGTGTTACATACCGGATTACACATCCGGACTATGAGATCATCCATTTGGATGGAGAAGAGATTGGTTGGTTCCCTCTGGAGCAGAAGCCCAATGCACGGATACTCGTGCTCCGGTTTTTAACCGAAGGGACGGCGGCACCATCCTCCGGTGAATTCCTTACATATCGGGAAATCCCATGGGGCGAGGTGTATTTTAAACAGTTTCAAGGCCGATGCATCTTCCGACTTGCATACGGATTTGGAAATAAAGCGGATAAATTTGAGGCGGTCATGGAGAAAATCGGAGGTAAAAAGCTTACTTTCGGTGATATTTCCTATGAGTTTGAGTTTTTGAACGGCCTTCAGCTCCGCATGATACTATGGGCAGGCGATGATGAATTCCCGCCGTCCGCCCAGATCCTATTCTCTGATAATTTTCCTGTGGCTTTTAATCATGGAGAGGATATGGCTGTCGTTGGAGATGTGTCCATCGATATGCTGAAAGCGGTTCAGGCACAGTAAACCATACTGTCTGATATGCTGTAAGAAATAACAGTAAAAAGCACGGAGTATTGATTGATGAGCTTAATATTAAGCAAGCATGATAGTAGAGTAAATATTGCGCGTAAAGTGTCTCAAGGATGGGAAGTTGCCTGAGAACGAAGGAAATCCATGTTTCAGGGATAATACCTGGTTAGTTTCCACGATGTAATGTTGCGTCCGCTACTGCATTGAAGAGATACCACTCCCTTTAGTGTAGTAAACTACTATACAAGAAAAGGAAAGGGAGTAAGTGTCAATGAAAGATAAGTATAAGACAAATTGGAATATTAGGACGATGGTATTTTCAGGAGTTTTGGTTGCCATGCATCTGGTATTAACCAGAGTATTCGTAATCGAGCTTGGATTTGGCAGAATTTCTTTAGGAAGTATCTGTACAATTTTGGCGGGGCTCTGGTTTGGACCGGCAGCCGGAGGCATTGTAGGATTCTCTGCCGACATCATCGGTTGCTTTATGAAAGGATACGCAATTAATCCTTTGATTACAATAGCGGCAATTCTGTGGGGCGTGGTACCGGCCTTATTTAAGCCGTTGTTCCTGAAGGGAAAGAAGATAAAGAAGGGTGCATGGCTAAGTGTAGGGGTAACCCTGTCATCCGTGCTTTGCACGCTTGTTTTCACTACAGCAGGTTTGGTACTGTTTAATGGTTATAATTTTTATGCGATTATGCCTGCGAGATTGATTCAGTTTTGTGCGATGACAGTGATTTATTGTGTGATAACGAATCTATTATATTTCAGCCCTGTGACCCATGTGATACAGGGAATAGGGAAACAGAAGGCATTTTAGGTTACATAGGAGTACAGGCTGTATGTCGGAGACAGCCTGAGAAGATTATAGACTGTTATTGTGAGGGTTTTAGGAGGTACGGCAATTTTTTTGCCGATGCCGATACCATATATGAATATAAGAGCCGGGAAATGCGGAATACCTGGCTTTTATAGATAATAATGGCAGATTGCCAAATAAGATTCTTTATTAAGGAGGGTTTTTCAATGGGATTCAAGACAGACATCGAAATTGCTCAGGAGTGTGAGATGCAGCAGATTACAGAAATCGCTGCAAAGGCAGGTATTGATGACAAATATCTGGAGCAGTACGGAAAGTACAAAGCTAAAATCGACTACAACTTATTAAAGGAATCCAATGCCGAGAATGGAAAGCTGGTATTGGTTACAGCCATCAACCCCACACCGGCAGGTGAAGGTAAGACCACAACTACCGTGGGACTGGCTGATGCCATGCAGAAACTGGGCAAGAACGTGATGGTCGCCCTTCGCGAGCCTTCACTGGGACCTGTCTTTGGCGTTAAGGGAGGCGCTGCAGGCGGCGGATATGCTCAGGTCGTACCCATGGAAGACATCAACCTGCACTTTACAGGTGATTTCCACGCGATTGGTGCGGCAAACAACCTTCTGGCTGCCATGGTGGACAATCATATCTTCCAGGGCAATGATCTTAATATAGACCCCAGAAAAATCACATGGAGAAGATGTGTGGACATGAATGACCGCCAGCTTCGTAACGTGGTGGACGGCCTTGGCGGAAGAACCAACGGCACCCCTCGTGAGGACGGATATGATATCACGGTTGCTTCCGAAATCATGGCCGTGCTCTGTCTGGCCGACGATATCACCGACCTGAAGGCAAGGCTTTCCAGGCTTGTCATCGGTTACACATACGGCAAAGTAGCAGAACAGAAACCGGTAACTGCAGGGGATCTTCATGCGGAAGGTGCTATGTGTGCACTTCTGAAGGATGCCCTGAAACCAAACCTGGTACAGACTCTGGAGCATGTTCCTGCAATCGTGCATGGCGGCCCCTTCGCCAACATCGCACATGGATGCAACTCCGTAACAGCCACCAAGATGGCTCTGAAATTAGGAGATTACTGTATCACAGAGGCAGGATTCGGCGCGGATCTGGGCGCAGAGAAGTTCCTGGATATCAAGTGCCGGATGGCAGGTCTGAAACCAAATGCGGTTGTTATCGTAGCGACGGTACGTGCCCTGAAGTACAACGGCGGCGTTGCAAAGGAGGATCTGAACAACGAGAACCTGGAAGCACTGGAAAAAGGACTTCCAAACCTTCTGAAACACGTGGGCAACATTAAGAATGTATATCATCTGCCATGCGTTGTAGCCATCAATGCATTCCCCACAGACACCAAGGCAGAGCTTGACCTGGTGGAGACAAAGTGTAAGGAGCTGGGCGTTAACGTGGCACTTTCCGAAGTATGGGCAAAGGGCAGCGAAGGCGGCGTTCGACTGGCAGAAGAAGTAATCAAACTCTGTGATGAAGATAACAGCGGTTTCTCCTTCTCTTATGAATTAGAGGGAAGTATCGAGGATAAACTGAATCAGATCGTACAGAAGATCTACGGTGGAAAACAGGTGGTTCTGACAGCAGCGGCGGCTAAGCAGGCCAAACAGCTGGAGGCACTTGGATATGGAGACTGCCCGATCTGTGTAGCTAAGACCCAATACTCCCTGACCGACGATCAGACGAAACTGGGAGCCCCCACTGATTTCGAAGTGACCGTTCGGAACCTAAAGATCTCTGCAGGAGCAGGCTTTATCGTTGCCCTGACAGGAGAGATCATGACTATGCCTGGCCTTCCCAAACGTCCTGCCGCAGAGCGGATTGATGTGGATGAGACCGGAAAGATTTCAGGACTGTTCTGATATCTGGCATTTTCTAATTTGATATGGTAGAATAGAGCTGTTGTCTCAGGACAACAGCTCTTTTTATAGGAAGGAAGGCTTTGCGACGAATATGCAAAATGCATGGATTTGTCTATCTTATTTCCGTACTGTAGATCATACATAAGAGCAGTTATCACGAAAGGATAAAAACCATGTTAAAAAAAGAAACCTTAACAAAAACCCCGGTTATCTGCCTGCTGGCTTTAATAAGCTGTTTTTTGTGGGGAAGTGCGGTTCCCAGCATAAAGATAGGGTATCAGCTATTCTCAATAGCTTCTGACGACTTCGCAAGCCAATTACTTTTTGCCGGGATTCGATTTACCCTGGCTGGCATTCTGGTTATTATACTGGGAAGCTTATTACAAAAGAAGTTTCTGTTACCCAGAAGGGCTGCCTGGGCCCCAATCATAAAACTGGCATTGATACAAACCTTCCTTCAATATGTGTTTTTTTATATGGGATTAGCTCATGCCTCAGGAGTAAAATCCGCCATCATCGTAGCCTCCAATGTCTTTCTCTCGATATTGATTGCAACTTTAGTGGTCCGCTATGAGAAGTTTACCTTAATGAAATTCATAGGCTGTCTGTTGGGATTCTCAGGGATTGTAATCATCAACCTGGCGGGAGGTGGACTGGATATGAGCCTGAGTCTTAAAGGAGAAGGCGCCGTATTCCTGTCAGCCCTTAGCTATTCTATATCATCCGTATTGATTAAAAAATATTCCGCAGATGAAAATCCGGTACTGTTAAGTGGTTATCAATTCTTACTGGGTGGGATTCTCCTGTGTATCTGTGGGTTTGCCACAGGCGGAAGGCTGAATGTTCCTTCAATTGCAGGTGCCGCTCTATTATTCTATATGGCCATCATATCTGCAGTAGCCTTTACACTCTGGGGAATTTTGCTGAAATATAATCCTGTGAGCCAGGTCTCCGTATTCGGATTCATGAATCCGGTGTTTGGCTTCCTGTTGTCGGCAATATTTTTACAGGAACGAAATCAGGCCTTCAGCTTCAACGGATTGATTTCTTTACTACTGGTTTGTGTAGGCATTTATATCGTAAACAGGGACGCTAAGATAGAATCTTCGGCTCACGAGACAGTATCCGATACTGACAATGGATGACCGTTCTTTCCCCTAATATAATAAAATCCGGAATGATAGGACAGAGACAGTCAAAGCTGCCGTTCCTAACATTCCGGATTTCTTTTCTTACATTGATTTACGTTCTGCTATCTCCGCCATCTTAGCTTCATTCAGACGGGTATCACCATGGACCCGGCTGTATGACAGATAACCGTTCATACGGTCAATCTTAGTCAGATTACTAGATCCACATTCTGGGCAGACTTCCATCTCCAGCTCCTCATGTCCACAATCATCGCAATAAGCAAGAGAAAGATTAACCCCTTCATAGAATCCCTTTTCCATAGCCCTTCGAACCAGGGTACGGATAGCATCATAATTATATCCCACCGGGTAACGAACATATTGAATCTTTCCTCCGTTACAATACTCCCAGAATCTACCTTCCTTATCCTGCTTCTCGATAGGGGTCAATTCTTCGGTCACATGACAGTGAAAACTGTTGCTCACATATGCGCGGTCGGATACATTATGGACAATTCCGTATAGTTTCCGGAACTGCTCCACCTGAAGGCCACATAGTGATTCTGCCGGCGTACCATATATCGCATAGAGAATGTTATCTGCAACCTTAAACTCGGCCACCTTATCATTAATATACTTCAACACTTCCAGAGCAAACTCTCCGTCTTCTGTGATGGATTTTCCATTGTAAAGCTCCTGTAATTCATTGAGCGCAGTGATTCCAAAGGATGCGGTCATCGGCTTTAACAGGGGCCGTATCTTATCACTAGGCTTAAGATTGCCGCCATAGAATCCGCCTTCGCAATAACCCAGGGGATTGGTGGACGCATGCATCTCTCCCAGATAATCATAGGTTCTGCGGTGCAGATCCCGGATCATCTCCAGATAAAAGTCCAGCACCTCATAGAAATCCTGGTTTTCGCTTCTGGATTTGGCTAAAATCATTGGCAAATGAAGCGATACCGCACCGATATTAAATCTTCCGACAAACACTGGTTTATCTTCTTCGTCCGCCGGCTCCATGCCGCCTCTCTCATACCAGGGGCTTAAGAATGCCCGGCAGCCCATGGGACTGATGACACGACCATATTTCTGATACATGCTGGAAATGTAGCCCTCTCCACTCATGGAAAGCCAGTCCGGGTACATCGTTTTAGATGAGCATTCCACGCCTGCCTCGAAGACATCTTCACAGCTGCCACCCGGTCCGTGAATGGCTTCATCATATAAGAAGACGATCTTTGGAAATAGTACCGGTTTCTTATGTCCTTCCATACCCTGTCCTGCCTGATGTACCTGTAAAAGTGAAACAGAGATCATCTTCTCAAACATCTCGGCTCCCAGTCCCAAAGTCACGGTTACGAATGGGTAATCCCCACGGGAGGAGCCCACGGTATTTAGTTTATATTCGATTCCCTGCCATCCCTGATCACAGTCTCTTTTGACCTTATCCATGGCATATTCCACGGCCTTTTCTTCCCTGCCAGCCCAGGATTCATCGGAATATTTGAGAAACTCTTTCACATATTTATCATAGCTCTTCTGAGCATAAGGAGCCAGAATCTTGTCCACCTCCGGCACGGTGAAACCACCATACTGCTGAGCAGCCGTGCTCAGGATAATATCCCCCATTACATCAAAGGCCGTATCCAAGGTTTTGGGCTCATTATACCAGACATTTCCCATCTCAAATCCGCCCTTTAATACATTGGCCACATCGAATAAACAGCAATTCATGGTATCCAGTCTGGCTGACTGATCATGAATGTAGATATAACCATCTTTGCAGGCCTGCAATTCATTTCGATTCATGAAGAATTTTCGGTATAATTCTTTATTCAATTCATTGAAGATCAAGCTTCGTTTGGTAGCCACCAAAGCACTGTCGGTATTTGCATTGCTCTTATCCCCTATGTATCGGATAGATTGGCTTTTTGTGTAAACCTCATCCATCATATGAATAAAGTCCACTTTATAATTCCGGTAATCCCTGTAGCTTTTTGCCACCGTCGGATTTACCTTTTCCAAAGCTCCCTCCACGATATTATGCATATCCGCGATGGGAATATCATTCTTATTCAGAGAGTCCGCATGCTCAGTGGCAAACTTACAGATAAAGTCTATCTCTTCCTGAGAAAATGTATATAAAATTCTGCGCGCAGACTTGTTCACTGCACGTACAATCTTCGCAGTATCAAATGGTTCTCTCGTTCCGTCTTTTTTAGTTATACAAATCATTTCCTACTCCTATACTTACAATATATTGTTTCATTCTTTTTTAATTCGCACAACATATTGTATCATTCTTCTTTTAAAAAGAAAAGCAATTTTCTGTTCTTTTTATGTATTTGATGATACCAGGGTCAAAAGGTCATGCTTTTTCATGCTTGCATGAAAAAGCATGAGTTTGGGATTGTGGGAGCACTTTTGTGCGGAACAATCCGTAGTATCATGGGGGCCAAATACCTTGGGACCCGTAAATCATGAGAAAGTAGCCCGAATAGCCGTCATACGGTACCTTCCGTATCACTTTCTAACGGTGAGGGTACAACAGTTGTTGGAATCAGTTCCAAAACCACCTCTTCTCCCTCACGAAATGTACTAATATTCAGATCATCACCGACGGAAAAATCCACATTATGAATGGTTGTTGTTCCGTAATCGGTACCCACTGTAAAATAGATGCTATACTTGTCTTCAGATTCCTCGTATAGGCAGACCTCAATATTTCCCTGGACGATGGAAAGGTCATAAGTGCCTTCGGGAAAATCACTTCCGGCCACATAGCGCTTACTATCATCAGTCTTTACGGTAACCGTTTCTTTCATCGGATTTTCAATCATCTCAGCCATACTCTGTGTCTGCGCATTCTCTGAAACCAGTAAAAGGCTGCCACTTCCCAACAGCCGAACTTTAGCGCCTGAGTATAGGCGAACATCAGACAACTCATCCACACAATACTCACGGTCTATATCTGAAAGGCTCTCCCAGAGATTGATATAGTTTTCAGAATCATTGATACTTAAGTCGATATTGCAGTCTGCTTCCGCAGTCAAGGTATAATTGCCCTCTGGAATCTGTACCCCCACTTCATAGAAGCCTGTGCCCAGACTGATTTCATAAGATTCTCCCTCCGCGGCCAGCTCACGGGTCACATATTCATAAGGATCTCTCTCCTCCTCTACCACACTCTCTTCCGTAAACCACGCGCCTAAATCCTCAACCTTTTCAGCGACGTCAAATCGATACCCTTGAAGCGCTTCGATTACGACTGTTATCACTACAACTAAAATGGAAGCTGTTGTAATCACATTAAGCTTCTTTTTATTACCCGCTTTATTCTTCTGGCTACTATTCCGGCTACTCTTCTGGTTTTGATATGGATGAGGTTCTTTTGCAGCCTTCTGCCCTTGAGTGCCAACCCACTTCTTATATTCATGTCGATCCTCCCTGTCAGCCGTCTCTCCATGTTGTCTCGAGTTTGCTTCCCTTGAATCGTCAGCCATCCGCATACCACATTCCACACAACGACCATTTACTATTTGGCCATCACAAATGCAACATTTTCGTAAATTACTCATCTACCTCTCCTCCCTTATTCCTATACTATAATCCTCGGAATCTGGAATCAAAGTATAATTTCACCATCATACACGGTGGTAGCCGGTCCCGTCATGTAAACCAGATTTTCATCCCTGTCCCAGGCAATCTGTAACGTGCCGCCCAACAGATGAACCGTCACCTGATCGCCATCCGTCAATTTGTTTAATATTGTGGCAACCGCCACCGCACAGGCACCAGTTCCGCAGGCCAGGGTCTCCCCTGATCCCCTTTCCCAGACACGCATCTGCACCGTATTCTTGTCCAAAACCTTGACGAATTCGGTATTTACTCGGTCTGGAAAACGCTGATGCTTCTCAAACTTTGGACCTATTTCTTCGATGTTCAGTTGTTCCACATCGTCCATATATACCACCGCATGAGGGTTTCCCATGGACACACAGGTCATGTGATACTCCTTCCCATCCACAAGTATAGGTTCATCTATCACCTGCTTATTATCGGATATCACAGGAATCTGTGCCGCTTCCAGTATCGGCGCACCCATATTCACCCTGATTAAGGCTGCCTTTCCGTCCTCTATGGTCAGTTCCAGATATTTAATACCACTTTTTGTGTTAACGCTAATACTGGTTTTATCTGTAAGACCATAGTCATACACATATTTAGCCACACAGCGGATTCCATTGCCACACATGGCTCCCTGGGATCCGTCTGCATTATACATATCCATCTCGAAATCTGCCACATCAGAAGGCTTAATCAAAATCAACCCATCTGAACCTATTCCAAAGTGTCTGTCACTCACCAGCTTCGCAACTTCTGACGGATTCTCAACCCGTTCTTTCAGGCAATTCACGTACACATAGTCATTGCCGCATCCATGCATCTTCGTAAACTTCATATCTACTCTCCTTTTAATCCTATCATTTCCAAACCTGAGATTCGCTCCCCACACGATATCTACAACTAAATTCAATTTAACACATATGTTTATATACTACTATTTATCATGCAAAAAAACAAGTAAAATCCAGGGCATCCATTCATCATATTGGGAACTGGATGATCGTATTATATGATAAGAAGCCAGTCCCCAATATAATAAATCTTTTACTTACATAGGACTACTATTTCTTCAGGAGTGGTCTGGGGCGGAATGCTCCGGGTAGTATTCGTATAATAAACAAGCAGGGCGTGACCGCCTGGATTACAATAGTACGGCTGACCATTTAAGGTTGTGACATATGTGGTATCACCTAAATTTATCTTTAAGGAATTATCTGTGGCTAACAAATCTTCGTCAAAATAATTCAACATAATCGACTGATTCCAGCCCAACGTTGTCATCATCTGAGCCTGATACTGGGGTGGATAGATCAATGGAACCGGAAGACTGCTGTCATAGAACGCTGCCACCCTCATCCCTCTGCTCAAACGAATACACTCAACGATTACAGTGTCTGGACTGACTATAAAATTCACAATTCCACTATTAGTCTGCAGCGTCACCTTCTGGGTACAACAGTCTCCGTCCATATCGGAGATACTTTGTATGATACCAACTACTGGTACATAGGATTCATAGGCCATAACAATGATTTCCTTTTTATTCTATCTTATGGCCTTCTCATCCTTTTTGTGAACTACTCATAGACAGCAAATGAAGAAACCCGTGGCAAGATAAGCCTGGGGTTTCTTCATTCCCTTATTAGACCTCACCGATTTTCTGAAACCTGGCGTCCCTCGTGATCCATATGATAATTCTCTTTATAGATTAACTGTGAAACCGGTACTAGTTCATACCCCTTTTCTTGTAAAATGGTGATCAGAGAATCCAAGGCCTGAGCTGTATACTTGGCTCCGTTGTGGCATAAGATGATAGATCCCTTTCCCAGATTCTGATTCTTAGTCACTGTCTCTATGATGGAATCCACCCCATAATCCTTCCAGTCCAAGCTGTCCACATCCCATTGAATGCTGTAATACCCACATTGTTTTGCATTCGTTATCACATCATTATCATAATCGCCAAAGGGCGGGCGGAAGAGAGACATCTCATAACCAGTCAATGCTTTCACCTTGCTATGTACACTAAGCAATTCCTGCTGGCATTCACCGTCTGAGAGCTTGCTCATATTTTTATGGTTTTCGCTGTGATTCCCCAGATCATGTCCCGCCTCATAGATTTTCTTCACATCCTCGGGATAATTATCCACCCAGCCGCCGGTCATGAAAAACGTCACTTTCACATTATGGGCAGCCAGAATATCCAGAATCGTCTGAGTATCCTCGTTCCCCCAGGCCGCATCAAATGTAAGCGCTATCTGAGGTTTCTCTGTATCCACACAATATATTGGCAATTCCCGCTCCCCTACGGTACTACTGACAGTGATCGTCCCTGGCAGATACCTTACCGCATCAGCCACGCAGCTTACCACCAGCAATGCGGCAAACAAAGCAAACGCAATTTTTCTAATAGAATAGTGAGGCTTCTGAACCTTCTTCACATGTCACCTCAAAATTGATGTTGTTACTATTCTATCCTGCACAGAATGTCCATATGTCAGGTACACCTGTACATCTTGCATATTCACACAAAATAAATTAAACTATGATTGAATACTAAAAGAAAAGAGGAAATTTCCTATGGCGAAGAAAGGATTTATCGGCGAATTCAAGGAATTCATCATGCGTGGAAATGTTATGGATTTGGCAGTGGGTGTTATTATCGGCGGCGCCTTTCAAAGCATTGTAAAATCACTGGTGGATGATATTATTATGCCGGTCATCACCAAGGTCACCGGGGGCATTAATTTTGAGAACTGGTTTATAGCCCTGGACGGCAAGAGTTATGAGTCCTTTAAAGAGGCCGTGGCGGCTAAGGCTCCCACCCTAAATTACGGTGTATTCATAACAAATGTCCTTCAGTTTCTGATTATGGCTCTTGTGATATTCATGTTGGTTAAGTTTATGAACCGGGTGGCAGAAAAGACGAACACTCTGAAGAAACAAAAAGAAGAAGCAGAAGAAGCGGCCACCACTAAGGATTGTCCTTACTGCAAATCTGAAATTTCCATTGATGCCACGCGATGTCCTCATTGCACCTCTATTCTGGAAGAATCAGAGGCATCAGAACCTACTTTCGATGAAAAATAGATAAATAGTTAGGACCGTCCCCAGATAGGTTGAATCTTTCTGGGGACGGTCCTGCTATTAAGTGAAAAATCACGTCCGATATTGAGCCTCATGATCCCGAAGCCATCTCTGCCACACTTGATAGTCCGGCATTATAGATTCCACGACCTGATAAAAGCGTCTGGAATGGTTCATTTCCTTTCGGTGGGACAACTCGTGCACCACCACATAATCCAAGATCTCCCTTGGCATTAAGATTAACTTCCAGTTGAAGTTGAGATTACCTTTACTGCTGCAGGAACCCCAGCGTGTTTTCTGCTCCCGGATTGTTATCCTTCCATAACTGACACCCATCTGCTGAGCAAAATAAGCAACTCTTTGGGCTATAGTCTCACCCGCTTTCCTGGCATACAGCTTCCTTTGCTCTTCGGTGAAGGACAATCTGCGCACATTCTTCTGACGCTCCTTCATCTCCGCGGATTTTTTAGAGATCCAGCCCTGCTTCTGCAGCAAAAATCCTTCTATCTGCTCTTTGGGTATTCCGTAGGGCGACCGCACCACCACATCCCCACCCTCCAGAATCTGTATAGCACAAGTCTTTCTGTTACTGTATATAACTCGATATTCCATCTGCTTTATTGCTCCTGTTGCCCGGCTTGATTGGTCGGTGAGTCTTCGGTGCTTTCCTCTTCTGCCGAAGCTCTCTTATCTTCTTTTAAGATAAACCTTCCGTCCAATTCCTGAGTCTTCACGATATTAATAAATGCCTTTTTATCCACTTCACGGATGGCCTGAAGCACGTCCTTGACCTCCTGACTGGATACCACAGAGTACACCATCTTCTTTTCTTCGTTGGTAAAGCAACCTGTCCCATCCAATACCGTAGCGCTGTGATCGGTACATCTTAAGATGGCCTTATAGATGTCCGTATATTTATCGCTGACGATAAACAAAGTGGCCTGCTGATACTTTTTATACAACATCTGAATAATCTGCGTTGAGGCATATTGGAATATGATGGAATACAACGCTTTATCCCATCCAAAGATGAACCCGGCAATGGCCAGAATAACGCAATTCACAGTGAGCAGGATATTCCATGGATCCTTATTGAATCTATGGCCATATACGTTGGCAAGAATATCAAGTCCGCCCATGGAACCTCCTCTGATCATGCAGATGCTGACTGCAATACCATTGATGATTCCGCCGAACACGCTGCAAAGCAATACGTCATCCGTCATAAAAAATGAAGGAATCAAATCTGTCAGAAATCCACTTAATCCCACGGTCAGGCAGGTGTAAATTAAAAAACGTTTCCCCACAAACTTATAACAGATTAACAGGGCTATGATGTTCAATGGATAGCTGACCGCTACAAATGGGATCTTCAACGACAAAAAGCTATCGAACAGACGTTGAACCAACAAAGCCACACCGCTGAATCCACCGGGATACAGTCCTGCGGCGTTGACAAATGTCTTAATGTTAAATGCAACTGCCACCGCAGATATAATCACCAAAATCAATGATATGATCTCCTGCTTAATTGCAAAAAACTTTTCTTTATTCATGGATACTTCTTCTCCTATCATTGGTGTATTCATAATTTCAAGCACTACCCTCATTATACCATACACTGAATACAACGGAGCTAAAATTTAATGGATCAAAATCTATCGGTCAGATTTTAAAAATTTCTTTAAGAAATCTAAAAACAACTCCATCTCTTCTCTGGTTCCAATTGATATACGAAGATAATTATCAATTCTGGGCTTCTGAAAATATCTGACATAAATATGTGCCTGTCTAAGAGCCTCATAAATTTCTTTGGCCGGTACCATCTTATGAGAAGCAAATATAAAATTAGCTTTGGAATCTTCAAATACAAAATCCAGGGCCTTCAGCTCTTCTTTCACCCACTCCCTGGTTTCTATGATATCCTTCAGCGTTTTCTTAAAATAAGCGTCGTCCTTCACCGCTTCCACGCCTAGAGACAGCGCCGTCCTGTCCATAGTATATGAATTGAAAGAGTATTTGACATCATTCATATAATTGATAAGCTTTTCACTTCCCATGGCATAACCGATCCGCATACCCGCCATGGAACGGGATTTTGAGAATGTTTGTACCACCAGCAGATTCTCATATTTCTCAATAAGAGGAAGGGCTGATTCGGCCCCAAAATCCACATAAGCCTCGTCCACAATCACCACCACATCCGGATTATGCTGCAGGATGGACTCAACATCTCTTTGGGTCATCTCTGCGCCCGTAGGTGCGTTTGGGTTGGGGAATATAATACCTCCGTTCCGGGTATTCTCACTAAAATAGTCGGAAGGCTCTATCTGAAACTTATCATTTAGGGGAATTTGCTGATAAGGAATCCGAAATAAATCCGCCCACACATCATAAAAAGAATAGGTGATATCAGGAAATAATAACGGATCCGTACCATTAAAGAAGGTCATGAAAGCCATGGCCAATACATCATCGGAGCCGACCCCTACAAATACCTGGCTGGAGCTTACCTGATAGTACCCTGCGATAACATCCACCAGCTGAGATGAGGTAGGGTCCGGATAAAGGCGCAATGTATCCACATCCAGTTCTCTTAAGGCACGCTGAACCCCCGGCGCCGGAGGATACGGATTCTCATTGGTATTCAATTTAATCATATCGGGCTGATCTGGCTGCTCACCCGGTACATAAGGTACCACTTTTCTTACAAGCTCTTCCCATTTCTTCATAACAATCTCCTCTCAAAAAACTGCATCTTTAAAATCATCATAAACCAATACACCATATACATATTATGATACCAGGGTCAAAAGGTCATGCGTTTCATGCTTGCATGAAAAAGCATGAGTTTGGGACCCGCAAAACATGAGAAAGTAGCCCGAATAGGGCGGATTTCGAATGTTTTTAGGGTGCTGAGTGCCAGTGGCACTCGTTTAGTACCGACCGAAGCGGAGCGAAGATGTGGGAGCACTTTTGTGCGGAACAATCCGTAGTATCATGGGGGCAAAATACTTTTTGACCCCAACATCATGTAGATTGGGGTGTCAGAACCCTGCCCTCAAGAATATTTAAACAATTCCCGCAAGGTAGGGTTTTGCCCCCCGAACCCTGTTATTATATAACATCAGCAATGATTAGGTTAGTCCCGGCATTTCTGCAAAAATTCACAAAAGATTGTGGAATGTTAGAGTCTGTTATGATTGTATCGATTTCTGAAATAGTTCCGATTTGTAGAAAACTGGGAGGACCTAGTTTGCTGCTGTCAATCAATACAATTGTTTTCTTGGAATGATCCAGTATCAATCTTTTTAGTGAGTATTCCATGGTGCTGGTGGTATATAGGATACCATCTTCGGATACGCCGTATAATCCGATAAACGCATAATCAAAAAACATGTTCTTCAGCATCTGTTCGGCGAATACACCGGTGCATGAGTTTGTATTCTTTTGAAGCTCTCCGCCTAAACATATCACCTCTAAGTTTTTTCTTGAATTCAATTCAAGGGCTGTTGAGATGGTATCGGTGACCACAAGAAAATTTTGAGTGTTATTAATGAGGCGTGCCAGTGCATATACGGATGTACTCGAGTCAAAAAAATATTTGGAACCATCCTCTAATAAAGGTAATGCTGCTTGAGCAATCGCTTCTTTTTCCTTGAGGTGTGAGGATATCCTTGAATTATAAGGCCGTTCTCCTAATATCTTCTCAGGGGGGAGAATAGCTCCGCCATGAGAGCGGATTGCCACCTTTCTTTTTTCCAACTCATTCAGATCTCTTCTTATAGTCATTTCCGTTACATCAAAAATGCGGCATAGACTGCTCACTTCTACTTTTCCATATTCCTCTAACATTGTTTGAATTTGTTCTAAACGTTCGCTTTTTAACATATTTACACCCTGGTATCATAAAATAAGATTTTTGTCTATATTTAACCTTAACAGAATTGAGCAAAAAAGTAAAGCAAGAGGAGAAGGAACACTTGTTATTGTATGTATTGCATAATAAATGTGTGGAAAATCCACATTAACTAACAAAAAAGTAAAATCATATTGACAAAAGCATAAGAAGTATCTAAAATAAACATTAGATGATTGATTAAAAGAACATAAACAAACAAAAAGAAACATTTAGGAGGGATGTTATGGGGGATAGACCTTATGGATTTATTGCTTTTTGGAAGGCTACAGATGCCTGGTATTCTGCAACAGATGAAGTGAAAGAGGCTTTTATGAAAGACTTAATTAAGATTAACATGGAAGCTAAGGAGAAAGGAGTGGAAACATATGGGAACTTTGATTGTAGCTGGTCCTGTGAATGGAGATATTTTACCTTTTGGACCTGTGAAAATTTAGAAGTGCTTCAGGAAACTATGGAAAAGTTAGTGGAGATTGGAGACATCAATCATTTTAATATCCAGCATCACTACATAGGTAGAAAGACAGTGGAGGAGTATGTACAGTAAGGCAGTAGAAAAAGAAAAGGAGTGAATACAGGATGGCAGAGATAAAGGTTGAGAAATTATCGGCAGAAGCATATGCGCCTTTTGGAAGAGTGGTAGGACACATGTCAGGGACACCTACAAAGCAAGGAGAAGGATGGACTTGTCACTCTCCCATGGAGCTGGTAGATGTGACTAGTTCTATGGGGATTGGTGTGGTGTATTGTGATGAATTTCCTAAGAACATAAGTAGTTTGGAACGCCATGTCAGCAGGGATGAGATTTTATGGACGACAGATGAAGAAGTTCTTATGATGGTAGACATCCCGAGGTACCTGGGCGATCCAAACGCAAGGCCTAATATTGAAACCGCGAAGATATTTAAGATACCACCGCATACAATCTTGATTATACAAAAGGGAACCTGGCATTCCCCGGCCTTTACGGTCAAAGGATCAACAAAGTACTATTTTATGATTGAATTAAAAAAGGACTATATTGATCAGGATGAACAGCCATGGATACCATTTATAAATAATGATACGGTGAAGATAAAAGTCTGACAAAGTAAGGGTGATGAGATGGTTGATAAGATTCAAATGACTGATATCAGTAAAAGCTTTCCGGGGGTCAAGGCTTTGGATAACGTTTCACTTTCTTTAAGAAGTGGTGAGGTTATGATTCTGCTGGGCGAAAATGGAGCCGGTAAATCCACCTTGATGAAGATTCTGGCTGGTGTATATCAGGCGGATTCGGGAGAGATTTTCTATAAAGGTAAAAAGATTGAGATTCAAAATACCCATGATGCCGAACGATGCGGTATTTATATGATTTATCAGGAACTTAACTTAGTGCCAGATCTTTCTGTATCAGAAAACCTATTTCTTGGTAGAGAGCTCAAGAAGAGAGGTGGTTTTGTTGACTTTAAGGAAATGAACCGCAGGACCAGAGAAATATTAAAAGAACTAAATGTACATATTGAGCCTACGGATTTAGTGAGAAACCTAAGTGTGGCCCAGTGCCAGATGGTAGAGATATCAAGAGCACTTCTTGTAAAGGCAGAGGTTATCATTATGGATGAGCCAACAGCAGCCATAACGAATCAAGAAACAGAGGAACTGTTTAAACAGATTCACAGGCTGACAAAAGAAGGTGTATCTATCTTATATATTTCTCATAGATTACAGGAAGTAATGGAGATCGGTGATCGGATCTTCGTTATGCGGGATGGAATGTATATTGATACGGTAGAGGCCAGGAGTACGGATCAAGATGAGTTGATCAGGATGATGGTAGGAAGGGAAATCGGTGATTTATATCCCAAGGAAACAGTAAAACAGGGGGAAGAAATTTTACGGGTAGAAGGGATTGGCAGTGCGGATGCGGTAAGCGATGTCTCATTTTCGGTTCATGCTGGAGAGATCCTTGGTTTTGCAGGCCTTATGGGGGCAGGGCGTACAGAACTTATGAGATTGATTGCAGGAGCGGATAAGAAGACAAGTGGTGAAATTTACATAAAAGGTAATAAAGTATCCATCCATTCTCCGAAGGATTCCATCAAACACAAAATAGCTTTTATCACGGAAGACCGTAAGCTGACGGGAATCATTGCTGGTATGCCTATTTATTTAAACGTCACCCTATCCTCACTGGGCAAATTCCATAAGTTTGGCTTTCTGGATACAGTTAAGGAGAAGCGGGATACAGAAAAGTATGTAAAGGAACTTAATATTAAAACTCCTGGTATCAATACAGATATTGCTACTTTGAGCGGAGGGAATCAACAGAAAGTAATACTAGCCAGATGGCTTTCCACAGAAGCGGATCTAATCATCATGGATGAACCTACCAGAGGAATTGATGTGGGGGCAAAACGAGAGATTTACATGCTTATGAATGAACTGGTCAAGAATGGAAAGGCAGTAATTCTGATATCCTCAGATCTTCCTGAGGTGCTTGGAATGAGTGATAAAATAGCGGTGATGGCGGGCGGTAAGATCACCGGAACATTAATGAGAGACGAGGCAGATCAAGTGGCTGTTATGCGTTTAGCCACAAAAGATATTGTACTTTAAGACAGGAGGGTTAAAGGATGTTTAAGAAATATGGACCATTGATTATATTACTGCTTTTATCCATTGCCATGTCCATAGCAAGTCCGTTCTTTTTGGCAAAAGATAATCTTATAACAATAGGAATCCAGACCGCGGTAATCGGTGTGTTAACCATAGGAGAATTGCTGGTTATCATAACTGGTGGAATTGATCTGGCAATCGGATCCACGCTTGCTTTATCCATGGTAATCAGTGCAACTATGATGAAAGTAGGAATACCAATAGGGCTTTGTGTAGTTGTTGCCCTGTTATTAGGAGCTGTCTTTGGCTATATCAATGGATTTGTGGTTACGACCATGAAGATACCTGCATTTATAGCCACCTTAGGCATGAGTGGAATATTAAGAGGTGTGGCGCTTATGATTACGGATGGTCTGCCCATATCGTCTCTGCCAGATAAAGTAGCCTGGTTTGGTAATGGCAGGGTTTTCTCTATACCGGTACCAGTTCTGGTATTACTAATACTTGCAGTGATTTTTCAAATTGTATTGTCTAAGACTGTATTTGGCAGGCAGATATATGCGCTGGGAAGCAATCACGAAGCGACCAGATTGGCTGGTATACCTGTAAACGCCAGAGTACGATATATTTATATGTTGTCCGGGCTTTTGGCATCTATAGCTGGAATCTTGCTTATGGGTAGATTGACGGGAGCACAGCCGACAGCGGCGATTGGTTATGAGTCCAATGCGATTGCCGCATCTGTTATCGGAGGTGCCAGCATGTTGGGCGGAATAGGAACTGTCTGGGGGGCGATTGTAGGAGCGTTTATCATGAATGTTTTAACGAATGGCTTGACGCTGTTACATGTCAACACATTTTTTCAGCAAAGCGCAATAGGATTTATATTAATAATGGCAGTATATATAGATATCATGCAGCGGACAAATAATGTGAATCTATTAAAGAGTATCAAGAAGCTTATAAGAAGATAAGTAACTATTCAGTAGGTCCGCACATTAACTGCGCAGACCGTGAGAAAGTGATTCAGGAGTGCAAATATCCCATCGCCAAAGGCGATTTAAAATGGATTTTGCATGTATCTGTGAAGGTACTGAACAGATAAAAGATAAGTGATAAAGGAGAAGCATATGAAAAAAATAATAGCAATTTTGGCAGCTTGTTTATTAGTGGTGGGAATGGGTGCTTGTAACAATAAGAATGAGCCAGACAAAAAGAATACACAGGATGAAGGGACAGGAGTAGCAAAAGGATCAGAAAAGGACGAGTCTTTGACTTTTGGATTGGTTGTTATGTCGACCAATAGTGACTACTGGTTAACCTTAAAAGATGGGGCTCAAGAGGCCGTGGATAAAGTTGGCGGGGAATTGGTATTCACAGGGCCGGCGGACAATAATGATATTCAAGGTCAGGTAACATTGGTGGAAAACCTGATTAATAGTAACGTGGATGCAATATTATTGACTCCTCTGGATAGTGATGCTCTTGCGGCACCTGTAGAAAAGGCTATGGATGCAGGAATTCCTGTGATAGTGATTGATTCGGAGGTATCCACAGACAACTTTACATCCTTTATCGCTACAGACAATGTGGCCGGGGGCAAACTTGCCATGGATACTCTGGCGGAGTTGATGGGCGAAGAAGGTAAGGTTGCGATCATCAATGCGTTAGCCGGAATTCCTTCTAACGACAACAGGGGAATAGGTGCAGAAGAAGGCGCAAAGGATTATGAGAAGATTTCCTTGCTGCCTCAACAGCATTGTCTGGATCAGGCAGAAGCACTTACAAATACTGAAAATATTATTACTGGCAATCCTGATTTGAAAGGTATCTTTGCTACATTTAATCGGGGTGCTATTGGAGCAGCACAGGCGGTTAAGAGTAAAGAAAAACAAGATGATATTAAAATTGTTGCTTATGATGCGGATGCTGATGAGATTAAACTGCTCGAAGAAGGAGTTATTGATGCCCTGGTAGTGCAGCAGCCTTACGAAATGGGCCGGCTTGGAATCGAGTATGCATTAAAGGCGATTAATGGGGAGGAAGTTCCTAAAAATATAGCCCCGGATGTAATACTTGCAACCAAAGAGAATATGAACGATGAAGAGATAAGTAAAGTGTTGTATCCAAAGGGAAAATAACAAATATGATGTATTGTCCAGCTCATCTTTAGACTAATTATGAGTTGGACAAGACACTTGAAAAGAGAATTAGATGAAGGAGTGACATGAGATGCCGGACATTATTGGAATCGGTGAGTCTGATATGGATCTCTTCCTTAAGGTGAAGAGGCTTCCTGAGAAAGGAGAAAAGGTTCGAGCCAGAGAACTCGGTAAGATGCCTGGTGGTATTATAGGGAATTTTTGTTCTCAAGTGGCCAGAAATGGGGTGTCTTGCGGGATTGTAACCGTATTGGGAAATGATGAAAACGGTAAACTAGCTTTAGCTGATTATAAAGCCAGAGGGATTGATACCAGGGGATTGTATATAGAGGTGGGACAGACCTTCTATTGTGTAATTTTTATTGATGATAGTGGTGAAAAGTATTTGAATGCAGTGGTAACACCATTGATAAGCCCATCCGTGGAACGTATTGATTTTAATTATGTAAAAGAGGCAAAGTATGTTCATATGTGCTCTATGGACTATGAATTGGTGAAGGCTGTAGCAGATAACCTGGAAGGCACAAAAACTAAAATTTCATTGGATTATGAATCCCACGCAGATCTGGCAGGTTACAATAACTGGTCCGGTATTCTGTGTAAGATATCAATACTATTTATCAATGAGGATGGCCTTAGAAACTTATTTTCTGATAGGAAGGATGAAAAGCTGGAGACTGGAGAGATGGTAGAAGATGTTCAGGATGAAGCTGTGAGAAGTCTCTTAAATCTGGGGATAGAAATGGTTGTCCTAACCTGTGCCGAAAAGGGTGGGTTCGTATATCAAGGGAATCAAAAATATTCTTATGAAGCTTTCCCGGTAACAGATGTAGTGGATACGACTGGGGCAGGAGATAGTTTTAATGCAACCTTTTTGTCCTGTATTGTTCAGGGGATGCATATAGAAAAAGCCATGGAATATGCTGCGGCTTCAGCCGCCCTTACGATTATGAGTGTTGGAGCCAGGACAGGACAGCCAGATAGGACGGAAATGGATTCGTTTATCAGAGACAAACATAAAATATCAAACGAAGGAAGTGCAAAATGAACAGAATAAGACAACGATTACCTAAAGAGGAATGGCAGGCTTTTGATGATATTGTGATGCAGCGGGTATTAGGCGCTTCCAGACATATACAAATGATTGGTGAAATGTTTAAAAGCATAGCGAAGGAAGGGGTGAAAAAACAGAGGTCTGTCATAGAAGTTTGTGATGATATCAAAGCAGTAGCCCAGTATTTTATCGCTACAAGAGGTGAAGCCAGTCAGGCGGTGAGTAATGCGATATTAATTATGATCAATGATATTGATGAAATAAGAGGGCTTTCGCTAGAAGAGGCCAAGTCAAATATATGTGAAAAGGTGGATGCATACCAGAAGAAGTCCAGAAAAGATATTGAGCTGGTGGTAGAATATGGAGCCCGTCTGGGTCAGAAAATGAATAGAATTATGGTATTTGATTATTCCAGTACCGTGGATGCATTTTTAAGGAGGCTGGGAGAAGCTAAGTGTTCAATGGAGGTTATCATCCCAGAGAGCAGAAGTATCAACGGAGGATATGATTTTGTCGGGGCCTGTAAAGAAGCAGGGCTTAAGATCCATTTTATACCAGATGCTGCAATGATGTATTATCTTAGAGACTGTCAGGGGGTATTCATTGGAGCGGAAACCTTCTACGCGGATGGTACCGCCTTCAACACCACAGGGTCAGATATTGCCGGGTTATTATGTAAGGAGTTTTCCGTTCCTCTATATGTGCTTACTCCTATGGTGAAGCTGGACAGCAGGCCTATACAGGGGTTTGTGAGGGATGCGGTTATCAATGATTTAAAAGAGCGTATGTCAGGCGCTGGATTTAAAGATGAGGAATTAGACGAGGTTGATTTCGCCTGTCCGGAATTGCTGCCTGTATCAAAGGAACATATTCATGCCTATGTGACAGAGTATGGGGTGATTCCAGTAAACGGAATGTTTAGTGTATGTGCGGAATATAAAAAGAACTACATGAAGGGGTGAGAAAATGAAGAAAGACAGATTTCCTATTGCATTATCCATGATCCAACCGGAGCCTCTGCCAGGAAGTTATCGCCATACTGATAAAAAAATAGATGAAATCGTGGATGCTTCTTTGAAAGAGGCGGAGATGATTATGAAAAATGGATTTGATGGTTTTATCCTGCAGAATATGAATGATATGCCTGTGAAACAGACAGCGGCACCAGAGGCTATCGCTTATATGACCAGGATAGGTAGTAAGCTGCGTGAGGAATTCCCTCAGATGATTATGGGGGTTCTGGTGAATTGGGATGGTATTGCAGGACTTGCAGTTGCTGATGCAATACATGCGGATTTCATGAGAGTGGAGCATCTCTACACTGGGGTGGAAGTGACTAGTGCAGGACTATTACAAGGCCAATGCTGTGAAATAGCCGCCATGAGGAAAAGGATTAAAAGTGAGGTTCCAGTCTATGCAGATGTTTATGAAGTGCATGGGGTTCCGTTAGGCGCTAAACCGATTGGCGAAGCTGCCTGGGAGACTGTCCATGAGGCCTTTGCAGATGGTCTTTTCATGGCGGGCAAAACTGTAGAGGAAAGCATATCCATGGTAAAAGAAGCAAGGACCCGGGTAAAGGATACCCCTATTTTTTTAGGCGGTGGTGCTACTGGAGACAATGTATATGAACTACTCCAACATTTTGATGGAGTGAGTGTTGCCACCTGGATAAAGAATGGTGATATGAAGAATCCCATTGATCCAATACGAGCGAAGGAATTTATGGATGAGGTACATAGGGCGAGAATGTCTTCCGTCCGATAACGCTCTCATTCGGGTGTCAAATCCCTGCCCCGCGGGAATTGTATGAATATCCTTGCGGTTTCGGAGTATTCATACAATTACCACAAGGCAGGGATTTGACGCCCGAATCATAGCAGAAAATGGAGCTTTAGATTAAGAAAATGATTTTATATTCTCTTAATCCGGGCTCCGTTTTTTTTGTTTGCAGGCCCTCGTCTTTTAGAGGAAGAAGAAGCGGAGTCCTAGATACTAAAATGTGAAAATGACTAATATTATGAAGCGCAAGTGAAAAATATGGTAATAATTCATGAAAACATTAAAAAGAAAATAGGAAAATTGACAGTATTGATGGGAAAAAATGTAAAAAGATTGACATTTACATCTGATTTGCTACAATTGTATTGTCACAACTGGTATTAACCATAATACCAGTTAAATACCAGTGGAAAAACTTTAGTGTCTTGTCCTGATAATAATATTAGGCTAATTATAAGCGATACATCACACTAGAGTATAATGCTGGATTTAAAGTATGAGAAAGGAGAAGGAATGGGGGATAAGAAAATACTGTTTTTGGGTTTGGACGCTGCAATGCCGGACTTAATTAAAAAGTTTGTTGCAGAAGGACATATGCCAAATACGGAGAAATTGATGAATCAAGGAGTGTTTTCGAGATTGGAAACAGTCTTTCCGCCGCTCACGGCTGCCGCCTGGACGGCGATAGTCAGCGGAGCAGGAGCGGGGACGAACGGTGTGCCCAGTCTAATGGTAAAACACAAAGGCGAAGAGCTTGATCATTGGCACACCTCATTTGACAGAAATGAAGTTCTTTGCGAAACATTGTGGGATGTAGCAAAAAAGAGAGGGAAGAAAACGGCATTAATTAACTGGCCGGTCACCTTTCCGTTGGGGGGAATTACGGAAGATGATGGAGTTCAGTTGGCGGGTGCTTTAAATCCGCCGTTTCGATACTTTTATATGCCGCTTTGGGATTGTGCATCCAGTGCAGTTTTCTCCAATCAGCAATTACATTGTAACCAGATACCTGGAAGAGCGGTGGAGCTGGAAGCAAAGGAGGCCAAGGGCTGGAGCAATATGCCGAAAAGTTACCGTATACCAAAAGAATTCGAAATTACGGTTCCTCCTACTTATATTGAAGGCTACAGGATGCAGGTGCTTATATATGCATCCACCGATGCAGGATATGACAGGATGATGATTGCAAAGACAAAGGATGGAGCAGAAGCGGTAACGGATATTGGCCTGGGTGAATATGGGCCATGGATCATTAAGAACTTTAAGGCTCGTGATTACCAAAGAGACGGACGCTTCCGCTTTCAGATATTAGAATTAACCCAAGATGGTAGTCGATTTAAATTATATCAGTCATCTATCAATATGGCTGAATCCTACTCGGTACCGGCAAGCTTGACTCAAGAGGTGGAGGCTGTGGCGGGGCCATTTATGGAGGTGGATGACCCATGGGCCTTTATGGATGGCTGGATGAGTTCGGATTTGTACCTTGAACAGCTGGGGCTACACGCGGACTGGTGGGGAAATGCAACGGAATATATTCTTAAGAATAAAGAATGGGATTTGGCATTTTCCTGGGTGGGTACGATAGATCACATTGAGCATGTCTTATATGCCGGAATTGAGCCAAGGGCAAGGGTTTACGATCCCCAAAAGGCTGATTTCTGCTGGGATATGATAAGGCAGGTTTACAAGCAGGTGGATGATAATATTGGTAAGATACTTGATGCGGTGAATCTGGATGAAACCTATGTTGTCTTGATCTCCGATCACGGTATGACCCATTTGGATTGGAACCCTTATGTGAAACAGCATCTGAAAAATGCACATCTATTAGACTATGTCCTGGATCTGAGTACCGATGATCCCAGCAATCTGACGATCAATTGGGAAAAAACCAAATGTCATCCGCTGGAACCTTGTCATGCCCATATATTTATTAATTTGAAGGGAAGAGATCCCCAGGGGATTGTGGATCCTGAAGATTATGAAAAGGTGCAGCAGGAGATAATTCGAGCCTTGTATGATATGAAAGATCCGGAAACAGGTGAGAGTGTTGTGGCTCTGGCGATTACGAAAGAGGAGTCTGGCACGCTTGGTATCTTTGAAGGGCCGGGGTATGATCGCGTGGGGGATGTGATTTATGCATGGAAGCCGGGATATATGTCGCATCCGTTTATCTACCGGACGGCTGTCAAGTATAGAGATGGCTCTAAGCGGGTGATACCTAATCCAGAATTATATGAACCTGCAGTCCTATGCGGGAATTTCACCGGTGTTCATCTGGCGCTTCCCAGCTTACATGATATGCATGCTGTGATGGTGTTATCCGGTCCGGGAGTGGAAAAATACGAGAGGAAATATGCGGCTAAGATCATTGATGTGGCTCCCACCATTTCAAAACTAATGAACATAGAAGTTCCATCGGCCGCAGAAGGAGGGATTCTTTATGACATTCTTGACAAAATCAATACAAAAAGGTGATCCCGTAGGTATGGCGGGATGCGGTACCATGGGAAAATGCATGCTCAAGCTGCTAAGAGACGAAGGTTATACCGTCTATGTCTATGATACTTATCCTGCGGCTGCTGAATATGCCCTGGAACATGGTGGTATTCTAGTGGATAATCCGGAGGAACTTGTGGCAAATGCTAAAGTAATTATCATGTCACTTCCCAAGCCTCAGCACGTTTTCGATGTAGTTGGCGGGGAGCATGGATTAAGGAATTTTATTTCTGAAAAACATGTGATTGTGGATACCAGTACCGTAAGTCCTCAAACCTCACAGACAGCCGCAGAGCTATTGAAGGATACAGGTGCATTTTATGTGGATGCACCCATATTAGGCAGGCCCAGCGCAGCAGGAAATTGGATGATGCCTGCCGGAGGGGATACGGTGGCTATTGAATATGTACGGCCGGTATTGGAGACCTTTGCCCGGAATATTGTCCATGTGGGGGGACAAGGTATGGGGAACGCATTTAAACTTTTAAATCAGCTGATGTTTTCGGTTATCAATGGTGTCAGTGCGGAGGTTATGGCGCTTGCAGAGGCCTTGGGACTGGATAAAAAGATCTTTTATGAGGTGATCTCTAATAGCGGAGCTGCTACGGTAAGTGGATTATTCAGGGAAACTGCAGGAAGAATGGTGGATGACCATTATGACGATCCAACATTTACCATCGAATTGTTATGTAAAGATGCCGGATTAGGCATCGAGATGACAAAGGCAGTTGGCATTACTCCGCTGATAGCTGGATTTGTACAGAATCTTAACGAGAATGCTAAAGGTAAGGGGCTGGCAACGAAAGATACTAGTTCCCTATCTACGGTATTCAGACAATTCTATTCCAAGATAGGCGGATGACAAGCGAGAGGAGAGAAGGATGAAATTAGATTTTGAATATGGTCATGGTACCATGGCGGCAGAACTGCCGGATGAGCTGACAGATGTATTTGTCGCAGGAGAAACAGTGAAAGATCCAGACTGCATTCCAGAGGGGGATTTGGTTGAAATAACAAGGCAGTCCCTGCGGCACCCCTTGCATATGAAGCCATTGCAGGAGCAGGCATTTAAGGGAGCTAAGGTAACTATTATATTCCCTGACCGCGTAAAGGGAGGAGAGCAGCCGACCGCCCATCGCAGGATTGCGATAAAGATCATGTTAGAGGAGCTCTATGGTGCTGGTGTGGAGAAGAAGGACATTCTGCTGATCTGCTCCAACGGATTACATAGAAAAAATACCAAAGGTGAGATTTATAACATATTAGGGCCGGAAATCTTCCATGAATTCTGGAATAGTAATCAAATTATCAACCATGACAGCGAAGATCCGGAGCATATGGTTGATTGTGGGTGTACAAAGCGGGGCGATCATGTTGCGATGAACAAATACGTATATGACAGCGATATTGCCTTACTAATTGGACATGTTCAGGGAAATCCATATGGCGGCTATTCCGGAGGTTACAAGCATTGCACCTGTGGACTGACTGATTGGAAATCCATAGCATCACATCATTGTCCCACCGTTATGCATGGTGACGATTTTACGCCTGTAAGTGGTCACTCCCTGATGCGGCATAAGTTTAATGAAATTGGAATGCACATGGAGGAAGCTATGGGTAAGAAATTCTTCTGCTGTGATGCCGTGCTGGATTCACAATCCAGACAGATGCAGATTGAAAGTGGTGATGCTATGGAGGTGATGAAAGCCACCTGGACTCTTGCCGATCAACGCACCTATGTGAAATGGGCGGACAAAAAGTATGATGTATTAGTCTTTGGTATGCCTCAGTTTTTTCACTATGGAGACGGTATGGGAACCAATCCTATTATGATGATGCAGGCTCTTTCCGCTCAGGTAATACGTCATAAGAGGATTATGAGTGATAATTGTGTCATTATCTGTTCTACTATCTGCAATGGCTGGTTTCATGATGAATTGTGGCCCTATACTCGTGAAATGTATGAGATGTTCCAGACCGATTATATGCAGACCTTACCTGATATGGATCGGCTGGGAGAGTATTTTGCTACCAATGAGGAGTACATACGCAAATATAGATATGCCAATGCATTTCATCCATTCCATGGTTTCTCTATGATTTCCTGCGGGCACATTGCAGAGGAGAATACATCGGCGATCTATGTGGTAGGAGCTCAGCAGCCAGGTTTTGCAAGGGGGATGGGGCTTAAGACCAGAGCGACAATGGAAGAGGCCTTAGAGGATGCGATGAAAAAGTATGTTGGGCCGACACCTAATATATTGGCACTGCCAGGAACATATAAAAAAGCGGCGGTTCATCTGTGTATGAAGGATGATGTGATTTAACACATGAGAAGCTGATGTAGAGCGGTAATGTATATAAGCAAAGGAGAAGAAGGTATGAAAAAAAGGGTGATTAGCGGAGTATTGGCGGCAATTATGGGGGTTCTGTTGTTTGCAGGCTGCGGGGAAAACAAAGGTGATTCATCTGATTCAAACAAGGATAATGCTATCAGTGCCAGCTCTGGTGGAGGCGCTGAGGGCGGTGGTGCAGAAACCACATTTGGGTTGACTCCGTTTGAAGAGAGACAGGAACTAAGAGTCGGTTTTTTTGCAGGCTCACCACTTTCTCTTCCATGGTATATTGCGGATATGGAGGGATATTTTGAAGAACTAAATATTGAGATTACTTATGAAACATTTACCAATGGACCGGCGATGATCGAGGCCAGCAATGACTGGGATGTGGCAGGTACAGGGATAGGAGGGGCGCTTACCGCCATGATTGGCTATGATATCAAGACAATAGGAATCACAGATAATGAGATAAATGTGGGACTATTTGCCCGGGAGGGAAGTGCTATTGCAGAGAACCCAGATGACCCGGAGGCTTGGAAAGGAAGCACATGGCTATATCCCAGCGGAACCACTGCCCAGCCGTTACTGGCGGCAAAGTTGGAGGAGATGGGACTGACACTGAGTGATATAAATTCAATAAACATGGATATCTCCAGTGCATTGACCGCTTTCCTGGGTGGAGAAGGGGATGGCCTCGGCGTATGGAATGCCATCGCTTATGAAGCGGAGGACAATGATGCAGTCCGTATCACGGATACGAAAGAGATGGAGATTCCGGTACCTTGTGCGATGTACGCAACCGACGAGGCACTGGAAGAGAAGAGGGAATTGATAACTACTGCTTATTGTGTCTTCTATAAAACCTGGGAACTCTGTAAATCAAGTGAGGAAGGCATGGAACTTGCCAAGAATTATTATCTGGAAAATTGTGAGGAAGAAGGGATTGCATGTGATGAAAGCATCGCAGAAAGAGTGATCGATGTTGTACAGTGCCCTACCTTCGACGAAAACTATGAGATGATGACTGGTGAAGCGGATGACTATGCGGGAAATTACACCAAGAGGAAACTGCTGCCGGCGGAAAATGAGTTTCTGTATTGTCTGGACTACTTTATCACTCAGGAGAAATATACAGATAAGGACAGGGACAAAATGCTGGATGATGGTCTGGTAGATGGTGAAATTGCAGAGGAAGCAAAAGCATTATTAAGCGCACTCCCAAAGGAGGATATTTGAGGTGAGCATGGAACAGACAAAGCAAAGAATGACTGACCAAGAGCGGATCACGATGGTGGGGAACAGGGCAAGGCATGACAAATACTTCTACATTATGTTGCAGATTATTGGGGTGCTGGGTTTTCTCATCATATGGCAGGCCGCGGTAATCTGGGGGTGGGTTGATAGTAAGATTTTGTCGTCCCAAACATCTGTGATACAATTATTTCTTGTGAAATTAGGGGATATCGCACCTGACGGGGCGACACTGGGGACTAATATCCTCTCAAGTCTGAAAGTGGCATTATCAGGGTTTGGACTGGCCATATTAATTGGAGTCCCTCTGGGATTGCTGATGGGATGGTATAAGGGGATAGATAGTTTTGTACGTCCCATATTTGAGATTGTTCGTCCAATCCCTCCCGTATCCTGGATTCCGCTTACGATTGTATGGATGGGAATTGGATTAAAAGCAAAAGCATTTATTGTGTTTTTTGCCGCTTTTGTACCCTGTGTGATCAATGCCTATACGGGGATCAGGCAAACCAGCCAGGTATTGATCAATGTGGCGAGAACCTGCGGGGCATCTAATTTTACTGTTTTTTGTAAGATTGGGATTCCTTCGGCCATGTCAATGACATTTGCGGGAATACGTGTTGCCCTGGGCAATGCATGGGCTACCTTGGTTGCGGCAGAGATGCTGGCGGCTTCCAGCGGCCTGGGTTATATGATATTGATGGGGAGGCAATTCGCAAGGCCCGATATTATTATACTGGGCATTGTGGTTATTGGAGTAATTGGGGTAGTGTTTACATCCATTTTAGGGCTTGTTGAAAATAAAGTTTTGGGATGGAGGAAGTTGGGATGACAGAGAAACGTGTGGAACTAAGTAAAGCAGAACAAAGGGAAAGAAATTTAAAATGGCTATACCGCATCCTGCCCTTCTTTTCCATCCTATTATTGATCATTGCGTGGATTGCAGTTTCTGGAGAGGGAAGTGATTTTCCATCCCCTTGGGCGGTCTGGACAAGATTTTTGAAGCTGTTGGAAAAACCAATTAAAAAGGTTTCCTTATTGGGGCATATAGGGGCAAGTCTGCAGCGGGTATTTATCGCCATGCTGATTGCCTGGGTAACAGGAATTGCCTTTGGTGTTTTGATTGGGTGGAGTAAAAAGGCAAATGCTCTTTTAGGACCTATGTTTATGGCATTTCGATCGGTGCCGCCGCTGGCATGGATTCCGCTGATCACCATTTGGTTTGGGACAGGGGAGGGTTCTAAAATCCTGGTTGTGTTTATTGGGTGTATCGCTTGTATTGTCATCAATACCCAGGCAGGTATGCAGAATGTGAACAGGCTCTTTTTGGATGTTGGAACTGTATTTAACGCAACTTCGAAACAACGATTGTTTATGATAGCCATCCCATCTGCATTAGATGCCATATTTGCAGGAATCAGAACCTCTGCCAGCGCGGCCTGGATGGTAGTTCTGGCGGCAGAGATGCTGGGAGCAAAATCTGGTGTTGGATTCTTGATCACGCGTGGTATGGATTCCAGAGATCAGGCCCTGGTATTACTGTCTATGATCTGCATCGGAATTGTTGGAGCGATTCTTGCCATCGTAACTCAAATAGCAGAAAGGGTGATATGTCCATGGACGAGAACAAAAAGGTAAAATTATCATTGAAGAATATTTCCCAAAGTTTCGTTGTAAAGAACAAGGTGATGGATGCCGTTCATAACGTGTCATTTGATGTGTATGACAATGAATTTCTAGTTATTCTGGGACCGGGGCACTGTGGGAAATCTGTGCTATTGCGGATGATTGCAGGTTTGGCGAAACCGGTGGAGGGAGAAATCTTTCTGGATGGTGAGGAGTTAAAGGGATCAGATCCCCGTGTTGGGATGGTGTTTCAGGAGCTGGCACTGATGCCCTGGCTTACTGTTATGGGGAATGTGGAGTTTGGTCTTAAGATCGCTGGCAAGGCCGAAAAAGAACGGCGGAGGATTGCCCAGAAATATATTGATTTGGTAGGTTTAACCGGGTTTGAGAAATCTTATCCTCATGAGTTATCGGGAGGGATGAAACAGCGTGTCGGCATAGCCAGAGCCTATACAAGCTATCCGGAAATTATGCTTATGGATGAACCATTTGGTCAGTTGGATGCCCAAACCCGGTATGCCATGCAAGAAGAGGTAGAACGTATATGGCAGCAGGAGAAAAGAACCATTCTTTTTGTGACCAATAATATAGAAGAGGCATGTTATCTGGCCGACCGTATTATCCTCTTAAGCAATCGTCCTGCAAAGATTAAGCAAATATATGACATCGATTTGCCGAGACCCAGAGATACCGTGCATCCGGATTTTCTGCGGATTCGAAAAGAAATATCAGAAAATACGGATTTGGCATTATGACAATATCAGGAGGACTTGTTATGGGAGAGGGTATGGAACTACAAAATAAAGTAAGTGTTCAGCATCTGACAAAGTATTTTGGCAACCTGCATGTATTGGACGATATTTCATTTAACATCAAAAAGGGAGAGTTTGTCTGTGTCGTTGGCCCTACAGGATGTGGAAAGACTACATTCCTGAATCTGCTGACGAGAATCTATATGCCTACAAAAGGAGATTTATTTATTGATGGGGTTTCTGCTAACCCCAAAGAGCATAATCTTGCCATGGTCTTTCAGGAGCCGTCTTCCCTTCCCTGGAAGACCGTGGAACAAAACTTGAGATTTGGGCTGGAACTTAAAAAGTTAGATAAAAAAATCATCGATGAGCGGGTAGAGGAGATGATAGAATTGCTGGGGCTTCAGGAATTCAGGGATCAATATCCGAGTCAGTTGTCAGTGAGTACTGCACAGCGCATTATCATCGGCAGGGCTTTTGGTATGCATCCGGACCTGCTGTTAATGGACGAGCCATATGGGCAGATGGATATTAAACTGCGTTTTTATCTGGAAGATGAGGTGATACGCCTGTGGAAAGAATTGGGGAGTACGGTTATTTTCATCACTCATAATGTGGAGGAAGCGGTATATTTGGCCGAACGAGTCCTTATCTTATCCAATAAACCTACCACTATTAAGGAAGAGGTTAAGGTGGATCTACCCAGACCACGTGATGTCACGGATCCAGAGTTTATAAGAATTCGTAAATATGTGACGGATCAGATAAAGTGGTGGTAATTTTCCCCAATTCAAGATAAAATGAACAGGAGGTTTCAGGTATGAGTAAGAGTTATGTCTGCCCCTCAGTAAAAAAATAAGAAAGGCTGGTGTATTATCTGTGGGAGTAATCAGAAGTATTTATCCAAATTCAAACAGACCGCTGTATCTGCAGCTTAGAGATATCTTGGTGGAACAAATAGAAATCGGAGAACTAGAGGCCGGTGAAAGCATACCGGGTGAGAGAATATTGGCTGAGCAATATGGGGTGAGCAGAGTAACGGTTCGCAAAAGTATTGGCAGTATGGTTGAGGATGGATATCTGATACGTGCACATGGAAAAGAAACCACGGTAGCCAACAGAAAGATGAATCACCATCTGGGGCTTTTGATAGGTGTGGCTGAAGAGCTGGCTTCTGTGCAAGCGGAAGTGACTGGCAAAAGTGTTTATTCTGGTTATCAGAAGATGAATTCCAATGTCAATAGCCGGTTGAATTTGCCGGAAGACAGTGAAGTGTTCGGGTTTCACAGAGTCTTATATGTTGAGGAGCAGCCTTATGTTATAAATTATTCTTATGTTCCGGCCCATATTGGGAAAATCTTAGAGAATCTTGATTTTAATACGGCAAAAGTCTTTAGTTTATTGGAACAATGTGGTTATAAGTTGAGTTATGGAGAGCAGACCATAACGGCTGGCTTGTGCCGGAAAGAAGAAGCAGAACACTTGGATTATAAAGTAGGAAACGCTGTATTGGTCATGAAAAGAACCACTTATTTGGAATCGGGAGAACCGATACTGTATGAGAAATCTATATTTCGAGGAGATGTATATCAGTACAGTGTCAGGTTAAATAGAAAGTTATAATAAACAATGAAAGAGAATACTACGAGTTCTGAAGTGGCTTATTGTGGGAATTCTACCTATGATTGGTATCATACAATTTCTGAGATAGAAAGGTGTTGAGCGGTAGGAATAAAGGATAGTAGTGAAAAAAGTAGAGGATGTCTTAAAACCAAGTGAAAATACTTCGTTTTAGCCATCCTCTAGCTGAATGATTATTTAAAGATCTCTTTTCCGCATTCCTTTACTTCATCCAAAGCAATAGGGAACCACCAGGTTCTAAGTGGTACGAAAGCAGGTGTATAGATCCCTTTCTTTGCACAGGTCAGAACTTCTTCCCGGATTCTGCTGCGCACTTCTTCTTCCGTGAGGGTGCCGGTAGCCGCATCAGCCTCAAGGGACTGGTAGAGCGGGGTCACATTGTAGGACAGTGTGTGGCCGGTTTTCTCCATGGCAGCAGGGATATCATTGATGGCCTGTCCCTGGAAGGAATCGATGCCGATTTCAGGGAATTCGGGTATTATCTGATCCATCTTTCCGCAGGAATGCATATCAAAGAACATGCCAAGGTTATGACAGTGTTCCACAGCTTTTTTGATATGCGGTTTGATCAGCTGACGCCAGATATCGGGTGAAAAGAACATATTAGACTGGGTGCCCCAGTCATCGTGGAAACAGATGGCATCGGGGTGGTAATACTTTTTTAAGATATCCATCTCTTTGCATTTGAAGTCGGTAAGCCGTTCGAAGAAGGCGTTGACCTCATCGGGATCCGTAAGCATGGCGCAGAGTGCTTCTTCAAAGCCCATCAAGGTATGAAGGCGTTCAAATGGACCCTCCAGCAGCATAGCATAATTAAACTTATCGGGATCGTATGTATCCACCTTATCAGCCTTGGCACATGCTTCCCAGTCAATGGCGTCCAGATCTGGAAATATCACCTTTTCCCTCCAATCGTAGATATCCTCCAGGATTGGTGCTACTCTTGTGTCCGGAACGGCCGCACCTCCGGCCGGATCAAAGACCCAGGTACATCCGAAAAAGTCTTTGCCGGATTGATTTCCGGGAGCTCTTTCATCCAGTCCGGTGACGTAAACTGCCAGATTGGCATCGGTAAAGAAGCTGGGAAACCATTCGCCGCGTTCATGTCTGAAAAATGCTTTAAAATTATCTTTTGGTGTCATAGAGATACCTCCTTTGTATCAATCCCCATCTACATTGCACTCCAATCATATTGCCCCCAATTACATCGAAATATTGTCCAGGGTTATTTTTATTATAAATAAGTTTCATGAAAAAAAATATAGTGAAAAAGGTAGAAAATATAAAAAATTTTTGTACTAAATTAAATTGGGATCATAGGTGTCAATATGATATAAAAAAATCCCACTTAAGAAGAATTATTCCTTCTTAGTGGGAAGTATTTTACCATGCTGGATATTCCAGACTTAAGGTTCCAGATTAAGCCTGGGAATTAATAGGTGATTACCATTACCTGAAAGATACCTGGTGTCGCATAATCTCTTTTGCCGGCTCCTGTACCCACCTTTTGGATATAATATGGGTCGGGCAGCTCGTTGTCGGTCAATGTTGCAGCAACGAGTGCTGCACCAGTTGGAGTTATCAGTTCTCCATGTACTTTGGTGGAAGCCAGTGGCAGATGATGATTCTTAGCTATGTTTTTAACTGCAGGAACTGGCACGGGAATCAATCCATGCTGGCAGCGAATTTGTCCACAGCCATCACAGAGTCTGGGTACAAAGACCTTTTCAAAGCCAAGTTCATCCATGCAGATGGAAAATGCGGCAATATCCACAATAGAATCCACCGCACCTACTTCATGGAAATGTACCTGGTCTACAGGGAGTCCGTGAGCCTCTGATTCTGCTTCGGCCAATATATCAAAGATTCGGTGGGACAAAGCCTTTGCGCCCTCAGACATCTGACTGTTATCCAGTATCTTCTTGATATCAGCCAGATTCCGATGATCGTGGTGGTGATTGCCGGAGCTTTGATGGGTATGTGTCTCATGAGTTCCGTGGCTGTGATGTGAATCAGTGGAAGAACCATGAAGATAATCCATATCATGGTCGTGATTCTCGTGGTGAGAATCCAGAATAACATTAAAGTCACAGGCTGTGATTCCGCTTTTCTGCACTTCGCTGATCTCAATCTTATATCCGTTCAAGGGCAAGGTTTGCAGTGTGTCCAACAGGGCTTGCTGATCTGCACCTAAGTCCAGCAGGGCAGCCACAGCCATGTCCCCGCTTATCCCAAAACTACAATCAAAATAAACTGCTTTCATAAATACCTCCATAAATATCTAGTTTCTATTTACTAGTATATCTTACCATGGGGATGCATTGTGGTCAATGAAGTGGGATGAAGTTTAGTAAAAAACACGCAAACGTTGTCATGGATTTGGATTGTATTCAGATTACATTAAATCTATACTTTGTGTAAGGAGGATAAAACTATGAATGTACAAGAATTATTGCTGGGGGTTCAGCAAAACAAGATTAATATAGAGGATGCGGAGGCTTATTTGAAATCATTACCCTATCAGGATATGGGGTTTTGCAAACTGGATCATCACCGGGAACTTCGGTCCGGATTTGGAGAGACCGTATATTGCTCGGGTAAAACCGTAGAACATCTAGTGAAAATATACGAAAGTTTTGCGCTAAGGCAAAGCAATGTTTTGGGTACCAGAGCCACGAAGGCGCAATATGAGGCTGTGAAAGAGGTCGTACCCATTGTGGAGTACGATGAGATGGGACGAACCCTCTGGCTTCAGTTTGAAAATATTGAAAAGACAGGTGAAGTTGCCGTCTTAACCGGAGGAACATCGGATATACCGGTAGCCGAAGAGGCAGCCAGAACCGCGGAGTATTTCGGCTGCAGGGTGAACAGAATCTATGACGTGGGTGTTGCGGGCATTCATCGGCTGCTGTCAAAGGTGGATGAGGTCCGGCGGGCCAACTGTGTGATTGCGATAGCCGGAATGGAAGGTGCTTTAGGTGGAGTGGTGGCAGGACTGGTGGAACGACCTGTGATTGCGGTACCGACCTCCATTGGGTACGGGGCCAATTTCCACGGTCTTTCGGCCTTGCTGACCATGTTGAATTCCTGTGCCGAAGGGCTTTCCACCGTTAATATAGACAATGGATTTGGGGCCGGATATATGGCGGCTCAGATTAATCGACTGGGAGTAGAGGGGGGAAGAAAGTGATTGTTATATTACTGTTTTTAGTAGCACTCCTGGCTTCTTTGGCCGGTTCCATCTGTGGAATTGGAGGCGGGGTGATTATAAAGCCGGCTTTGGATGCTACAGGAATCATGAGTGTTTCCAGTATCAACTTTTTATCCGGATGTACGGTCTTTGCCATGTCCATCGTATCTGTCTATAAGAATATGAGGAACGGTAAGACCAGAATCAATGTAAAAACGGCTACATTACTGGCCATAGGAGCGGCCGCTGGCGGGATTATTGGAAAGGTTTTATTCCAGGTGCTGAAGGAAGCTGTGGGGAATGAACAATTGGTGGGTATGATTCAGGCAATTGTGCTGATTGTTATTACCGGTGCAACCCTGATCTACACCATATGGAAACAGAAGATTCAGACCAGGAATTGTACAAACCCTATGGTTTGCCTGATTATCGGTATCTTACTGGGAATCATGTCAAGCTTTCTGGGGATTGGAGGAGGGCCTGTCAATCTGGTGGTGTTGTCCTATTTCTTTTCCATGACTACAAAGGAGGCGGCTTTAAGCTCATTGTACATCATCATGTTTTCTCAGGCCGCCAGTCTTGGGCAGACATTTATCACACATACCGTGCCTGAAATTAAAGTTACATACTTTGCGGTTATGCTGGCTGGTGGGATTCTTGGTGGGAATGTGGGAAGTATCGTCAATAAGAGGATAAAGGAAGAACGTGTGAATCAGTTGTTTATCTTTTTGATGGTGGTGATTATTTTGATTAATGTCTTTAATGCTATCAAATTTGGAGCCCACTGTTAAATTGGGATGGGTAATACAAAAAATTGGTAAAACTTCCTAACGCAAAAAGATACCATATAGTGATAAAATAGAGTTTGTAGAAAAAATAACGAAAAAATAAATTTAGAAAAGCCAGTAAATATGCATATTTTCGATCGGACAAACGTTTGTGCATTATCGTGTTGTTTTGGGTTGGGTAAAACTGATATAATATGACATGAAAGGATAAAAAAATAGTTAAATCCTACAAAACTATTTGAAGTCCTAGCATAAAGTTTAATTTTATTATTTAAAATTGGGAGGATATTTTCTATGAAAAAAAGAGTAGTAGCACTGGTTATGGCGACCATTTTATCAACTAGTTTGTTGGCAGGATGTGGGAAAAGTGATGACGGAGCAGCAAATAGTTCTTCAGGTAAGAAAACATATGAATTGACTGTATCAGGTATTGGTGGAAGCTTAAACTGGCTCCCTGTCTATATTGCTCAAGAAGAGGGATGGTTTGAGGAAGAAGGTCTGGAACTGGAAGAGACATTGTTCACAAATGGCCCGGTACAGATGGAGTCGCTGTCTTCTGATGGTTGGGATATCGGATGTACTGGCGTAGGTGGAGTGTTTGCTGGAGTTATCGGATACGATGCAATCGTTGTAGGATCTAGTAATACCGATGATGGAACTCAGTATGTATTTGCCAGAGAAGATTCAGATATGGTAAAAGCAGGTACGGGCAATAACACCTTAAGTGATGAGATTTATGGAAGTGCAGACACCTGGAAAGGTAAATCTATCCTATGTAATACAGGTAGTGTAACACAATATGTTTTGATAAAAACATTAGAAGGATTTGGTTTAACCCAGGATGATGTGGAATTTGTTGCTATGGATCCGGCAACTGCATATAGTGCATTTTTAGCTGGAGAAGGTGATGCTTGTGTTCTGACTGGAAGCGGTGGAACATTTAAGATGTTGGCTGACAGTGAGAAATACATTCCAGTAGCCAGCGGGCCAATGGCTGATTCTGGTCTGATGTGTAGTTTTGTGGCTAACAAAAACAGCTTCAATGATCCAGATAAATATGAAGCAATGAAAGTGTTTATGAAGGTATACTTCAAATCTCTGGACTGGATGAAGGAAAATAAAGAAGAGACAGTTCAGTATTGTGTGGATATGAATGACGAAAATGGAAGTTCTATGGATGCGGAAACAGCAGCTAAGTACGTGGAGGCAGATACATATTATACCTTACAGGAAGTTAGTGATATGATGACGAACAAAGCTGAAGGTTCTGATAATACCATCATGGATCAGCGCTTATTAGATGTACTGAATTTCTTCATCGAAGTTGGAAACTATACCGCTGGAGATGATGAGAAATTCCTTGGACACACAGATTCTAAGCTTATTGAAGATGTACTTGCAGAATCAAAGGCTAACTAGTGAAGGAGGATACGATGGCCGCTGATAAAAAAACATTAGAAGCCGGACTGGCGTCGTGGAAAAAGCAGAAGAAAAACGAAGGTATCAAATATATATTTTTGAGTGCTGCCGGTATTTTGTCAGTTCTCATTATCTGGCAATTGGTGGTTATGGTGGGACTGGTGGATGAGAAAATGCTTCCAGCCCCGACGAAAATCTTGGATACATTATTATTCAAAGTAGGGAATAAGGCCCCGGATGGTAATATGCTGCTTGTCAATATCATTGCCAGTCTTCAGGTAGCACTCTCGGGATTCTTGGTGGCAATTGTGGTTGGGGTTCCGCTGGGACTTTTGATGGGATGGTGGACTTACGCAGATCGTTTTATCAGACCAATCTTTGAGTTGGTTCGCCCGGTTCCTCCGATTGCATGGATTCCGTTGGTTGTGGTATGGATGGGAGTAGGATTGAAAGCAAAAGCGCTCATCATATTCTTTACCGCTTTCGTACCTTGTGTAATTAATTCCTATACGGGAATCAAATTGACAGATCAGACCCTGATCAACGTATCCAGGACTTTCGGAGCCTCAAATTTTGAAATATTCAGGAAGGTGGGGATTCCATCCTCCCTTCCGATGGTATTTGCGGGAATTCGTGTTGCCATTGGCAACTCCTGGTCCACATTGGTTGCAGCGGAGATGCTTGCGGCCAGTGCCGGATTGGGATACATGATACAGATTGGGCGTACAGTTGCACGGCCTGATATCGTAATCGTAGGAATGGTAGTCATTGGAGCAATTGGCGCCATACTATCGATGTTTCTGTCAAAAGCTGAGAAATATTTCCTTCGCTGGAAAATTAATCGTTAGGAGAGAAGAGGAATGGATAAGATAAATGACAGACAAAAACTAATCAGATCGATTCTTTATTGGGGCCTTCCGGTTCTGGCAGTTTTATTGATTGCTTTTGGCTGGGTGATGTTCTCAGGGCAGCATCCAGAATTGATGCCCACACCCGCAGAAGTCTGGGAGAGATTGATTAAGACATTCACAAAGCCTATTGCGAAAACCTCGCTGGTTGGTCATGCGTGGGCTAGTTTACGAAGGGTGCTTTTGGCATTATTCGTGGCCTGGGCCTTTGGTATTTCCTTTGGTATTTTGATTGGCTGGAATAAGAAAGCCAGAGCGTTTTTTGGAAGTATCTTTGAGGTAATTCGTCCGATTCCTCCAATCGCCTGGATTCCGATTATTATCATGTGGTTTGGAATCGGTGAATTCCCGAAGATTTTACTTGTGTTTATCGGAACCTTTGTACCTCTGGTAATCAATACCTCGACTGGTATAGAAATGGTTGACAAAATAAACATCGATGTGGGAAAAATCTTTGGCGGTAACAATCGTCAAATTTTAAAGGACATTGTAATTCCCACCGCCTTACCCTCTATCTTTGCAGGAATAAGAACTTCAGTGAGTTCAGGTTGGACGACGGTTCTAGCGGCTGAGATGCTTGGAGCAAAAGAAGGACTTGGTTCTTTAGTTACCAAGGGGTGGCAGGGAAGTGATTTGGCTCTTGTTCTGGTTTCTGTAATTACCATTGCAATTATAGGTGCCATATTATCCGTCATTTTACAAAAACTTGAGAAGGTGGTGTGCCCATGGAACGATTAAGCAAACGTCTGGAAATAAAAGATGTCTCTAAAACTTTTTTTGGGGACAAAGGTTATTTTACAGCCATTGAACATGTCAGTCTGGATGTGTATGACGGTGAGTTCCTGGTTGTCTTGGGGCCTGGACGCTGTGGAAAATCGGTACTTTTAAATATTGTGTCCGGACTTGAAAAACAGACTGAAGGAAAGATTATATATAATGGTAAAGAGTGGAGCGGCATGAATCCTGAGATCGGGATGGTATTTCAGAAGTTAGCATTGATGCCATTTAAGACCGTAATCGAGAATGTGGAGCTATCACTTAAATTCCGGGGAATCAATAAAAAAGAACGCAGGGATGTGGCTCGTCATTACATAGACTTGGTTGGATTAAAAGGGTTCGAGGATTATTACCCGAAGCAGCTATCCGGCGGTATGCAGCAACGTGTGGGAATTGCCAGAGCTTATGCAGCCGATCCCAAGTTGTTGATCATGGATGAGCCTTTTGGCAAATTGGATGCTCAGACTCGATATCAGATGCAGGAAGATCTTCTGAAGATATGGGAAAAGGAAAAAAGAACGATAATTTTCGTTACTAATAATATAGAAGAGGCGTGTTATCTGGGGGATAGAATCGTGTTGCTCAGCGATTGCCCCGCTAGAGTGAAAGAAGAATATAAAATTGATATTCCACGTCCAAGAGACATGGTAAGCAGGGAATTCCTTGACTTACGTACGAAGATTTCAGACAATACAGATTTATCAATCTGATAGAAGGAGGAAGCAAGACCGTGAATGAAGATAACAGACCTGTCAAGGTACAAGTGAAAAACCTGACGAAGCGGTTTGGTGATCTGCTGGTGCTGGACGATATGTCATTTGATATTAAAAAAGGTGAATTCGTCTGCGTAGTTGGACCTACCGGCTGCGGTAAGACAACCTTTCTTAACTGCCTGACCCGTATCCACATGCCCAGTGAAGGTGACCTCTATATAGATGGTGTGCCGGCAGATCCCCGCAAACATAATATTTCCTTTGTGTTTCAGGAACCCAGTGCACTTCCGTGGATGACTGTTGAAAAGAATATTGCCTATGGGCTGGAGATAAAGAAACTTCCGAAGAATGAAATTGATAAAAGGGTGAATCAGATTCTGGATCTGATGGGACTTCAGGAGTTTCGGAACGCATATCCTGGAGAGCTGTCTGTGTCCGCAGAGCAGCGTATCATCATAGGTAGATCTTTTGCGATGCGGCCGGATTTACTGCTGATGGACGAACCTTATGGACAGATGGATGTAAAAATGAGGTTTTATCTGGAGGATGAGGTAATCCGTCTCTGGAAAGAGCTTGGAAGTACCGTGGTATTCATTACGCATAATATAGAAGAGGCAGTATATCTGGCGGAGAAGGTTCTGATTTTATCCAATAAACCAGCCAAGATCAAGGAAGAAGTTGTAATTGATCTGCCCCGTCCCAGGGATATTACCGATCCGAAATTTATCGAATACAGAAACTATATAACGGACAAAATTAAATGGTGGTAAAACAATGAATGGTTCCAGATTAAAAAATAAGGTAGCTCTAGTAACTGGGGGTGCCAGAGGTATTGGTTTTGGAATAGCTAAGAAATACGCAGAAGAAGGCGCTATAGTGGTGATTGCCGATGTCCTGGAAAAAGAGGGACAAGAGGCAGTGGAAAAATTAGGGGATCGGGTAGTCTTTTATCAGATTGATTTAAGAAGCCGGGATAAGATATTCCAGATGGCAGACTGGGTACAGGAAACCTATGGAAGTATTGATGTGTTGGTTAATTGTGCAGGAATCGCACGTCCCTGTCCTACTTTGAAACTTTCAGAGGAAGTCTTGGATGAAGTCATAGATATCAATATGAAAGCTCCCCTTTTCTGCTGCCAGGCGGCAGGAAGGCACATGCGCAAAAATGGAGGAGGCAGTATTGTCAATATTTCCTCCGGAAATACCAGAATGATTAATGTAGGGCGTACGCCTTATGGAATCACAAAAGGGGCTGTCAATCTACTGACCCAGCAATTGGGCGCAGAATGGGCGATGTACAATATTAAGGTGAATGCCATAGCTCCTGGGTGGATACGTACAGAGATGGTGGAAAAGCCGCTGAAATCGGGGATTCTGGATGCGGATAAGATTCTGTCTGTATCTCCGATCGGACGGTTTGGTGAAGTGGAAGAAGTGGCGAACTTGGCTTGCTTTTTAGCATCGGAAGAATCCAATTATATTGTCGGACAGATTATATTCGCCGATGGTGGGTGGAACACCGGAATTATGCCAAATGCGCTGGAATATATAAGAGAAAATGATAAGGAGGATGAGGAATGAAAGTACTAGTATTACCGGAACCAGGAAAGATTGAAATTAGAGATGCCGAGATACCGGAACTGGAACCTGAGCAGGCTGTCGTAAAGATAGAACTGTGCGGAATCTGTGGTTCTGATATCACGGCCTATAAAGGCGTAAATCCAACAGTTAAATATCCTATTAACGGATTGGGTCATGAAGGCGTTGGAATTATAGAAAAGATCGGCGAGAACGACAAAGGTTTGAAAGTTGGAGACAGAGTGGCACTGGAACCATATGTTCCCTGCAACAAATGCCATATGTGTGCAGTCGGAAGGTTCAATAATTGTGCGGATATCCGTGTGTGCGGCGTACATAAAGATGGCATGATGGCTGAATATTTTCTTCATCCGGTCCAACTGCTGTATAAATTGCCGGACGAGATGTCCTTTGAAGACGCTGCACTGGTAGAGCCATTTACCATTGGATTGCATGCGGCAACCCGTGCCAGAGTATCCAAAGGAGAAAAAGTTGTTATCTTCGGGGCTGGTGTCATCGGTATGATGGCAGCATTCGCATCCATCAACTATGGGGCAACACCCATACTTGTGGATGTTATTCAGGAACGTCTGGATGGAGCAAAGAAGATGGGAATTCCCCATATCTGCAATTCCGCTAAGGAGGATCTGGAAGCCCGGTTGAAAACATTTACCGACGGAAAACTTCCGGAGGCCATGATTGACTGTACCGGAGCACCACCTATCCTTGAGCATATGCATGACTATGTCTGCCATGGAGGTAGAATTGCACTGGTTGGATGGCCTCATAATCCTGTTGCGATCAATACGGTGCGCCTGACACAAAAAGAGATTGATGTATGCCCGTCCAGAAACTCCAACGCGAAGTTTCCGGAAGCGATACAGCTGATACACGAAGGAAAGATGCCGGCCAAGGATTTTGTCACAAAGATGGTGGAGCTTTTAGAAGTGGAAGACACCATAAAAGATATGATGCAGAATCCATCAGAGTATCTGAAGGTTATTGTTAAAATCTGATGATACCAGGGTCAAAAGGTCATGCGTTTCATGCTTGCATGAAAAAGCATGAGTTTGGGACCCGCAAAACATGAGAAAGTAGCCCGAATAGGGCGGATTTCGAATGTTTTAGAATTGTGGGAGCACTTTTGTGCGGAACAATCCGTAGTATCATGGGGGCAAAATACCTTTTGACCCCAACATCAATCTGATAACAATTAAGGGAGGGACAGCATTGCTAACTACAACAAAAGATATGCTGGAGCAGGCATACAAAGGACATTATGCGATTCCTGCTGTTAATACGCAGGGTGGTACTTATGATATTATCCGCTCAGTCTGCAAGGCTGCTGAGGAAATGCGCTCACCAATTATCCTGGCGCATTATGTGAATACCGGGAGTTATTCCGGACATGCGTGGTTCTATGAGACTGCAAAATGGATGGCCAATCAGGTGGATGTACCTGTGGCGATTCATCTTGACCACGGTGAAAGCTTTGAACGCTGTATGGAGATGCTGAAAATAGGATTCACATCCATTATGTTTGATGGTTCTAATCTGCCGGTGGCTGAAAATGCGGCTGCCACAGAAGAAGTGGCAAGGGTATGTAGGAGTTTTGGTGTACCTCTGGAAGCGGAGATTGGAGAACTGGCGCGTCTGGACGAGAAAGGAACTATCACAGGAGCTTCCAATATCGCAGATCCTGATATTGTAAAAGAGTATTTATCCTTATGTAATCCGGATTCTCTGGCAATCGGAATTGGAAATGCCCACGGCTTTTATAAGGGGCCGGTTGACATCCATGTGGAAGTGTTGGAGAAGTGCCGGGAATTCACAGATATTCCATTTGTACTCCATGGATGCACAGGAATGGATGATAAGCTGATTCAACGTTCCATTCAAAGTGGTGTTGCGAAGATAAATTTTGGAACGCAGATCCGATACAAATATGTGGAGTATCTGAAAAAGGGACTCCAGGATGGAATAGATGAAGGCCATGCATGGAAATTATCACAGTATGCAGAAAAAGAGTTAAGAAATGACATCAAGGACATCATCCGAATCGCAGGTTCTGAGGGAAAGGCTTGACGTTATAAAGAGCGGATGGTGCGGCACTTTTGTGCCGCCTTCCTTCTTCTATTCTATTACTGGGAAATGGTGGCATACAGAATGTTATTCTATAACGAAGGAGAATGAGAGAACATGTGTAATAACGTTTTAGTAGTTCATGGTGGCGGCCCTACGGCAGTGATGAACGCTTCGTTGTATGGTGTGGTTGATGCAGCCAGAAGCCATCCAGAGATAAAGGCAGTCTATGGGGCTCTCGGTGGAGTG
>DVNN01000247.1 GCA_018714325.1 Candidatus Pelethocola excrementipullorum | reverse complement strand
CAATATTAAGACTATTGTTTTAGAAACAATTAAGCAGTTAAAGGCGATGGAAGCGGTGCCGTTTATTGTTCCTGCGATGGCCAGTCATGGTGGGGCGACGGAAGATGGCCAGAAAGAACTCTTAGAGTCTTACGGTATCACAGAAAAGACGATGGACGTGGAGATTCGATCGAATATGAATCCGGAATATGTGGGAACAACTCAATCTGGAGTAAGCATATATTTCGACGCGAATGCTCTGCATGCGGCTGGGGTTATTCCAATCAATAGAATTAAAGCACATACAGCTTTTAGAGGAAAGACGGAAAGCGGTCTGATTAAAATGTGTACGATAGGGGCGGGCAAGCAAAAAGGTGCTGAATCGCTGCATTCCCATGGTGCAGATACCTTTCATAGTCTATTGCCAGAGGCATTTGAAGTGGTAAGAAATAAAGCGAATATATTATTTGGCATAGGCATAGTAGAAAATTCCCGGGAAGAAACAGCAATCATCGAGGCGATACCAGTGGATGATATTTATGTCAGGGAGGCGGAACTATTAAAAAAGGCAAATTCTTACATGGCAAAGATTTTAATTGATGATTTTGACTGTCTGATTGTGGGCGAAACCGGCAAGAATATTAGTGGTGATGGAATGGATCCTAACGTAATGGGCCGTTTTGCAGTGCCTGGGATGCAAGGGGGTCCCAATTATCAAAGGATGGCAGTTCTGGATGTGACGGAAGAGTCACATGGAAATGCTGTAGGAATCGGATTGGCGGATGTCATACCAAAAAAAATATTAGAAAAAGCAAATTTTGAATTTATGTATATGAATGCATTTACATCTAAAATGGTCATTCCGATTGCAAAAATTCCAATGGTAGCTGCTGATGACAGGGAAGCAATTGGTGTCATGCTGAGAACCTGCGTTAGGGTTGAGATGGGAAAAGAGCAGGTTGTTTTTATAAAAAATACGTTAGAATTAGAGCATATATGGGTATCAGAAAGTCTGGCTGAAAGCTTAGGAGCCGATAATAGATTTAGTATTTTATCAGAGCCTGAACCTATGCAATTTGATTCTGATGGAAACTTAATAATGAAATAAACATGATACCAGGGTCAAAAGGTCATGCTTTTAATGCTTGCATGAAAAAGCATGAGTTTGAGACCCGCAAAACATGAGAAAGTAGCCCGAATAGGGCGGATTTCGAATGTTTATAGAATTGCGAGAGCACAAAGTGCGTAGCAATTCGTAGGTATCAAGGGTCAAAATACCTTTTGTCCCCAACAGCTATCTATAGGAGGAAAAGGATGAGTTTAAAGATAAAGTCAAAAATTGAGGGCATAAAAGCCATGGATAAGCAGGACCAGAAAAAGTGGTTCAAGGAGCTGTTAATCAATAATTCTCTGTTAATATTTATCATTATTGCAGTTGTTTTCATTCAGATTCAAATACCGGAGTTTTTGGCCAAGGAATCAATCGTTAATATTATTTCCCTGTCGGCCGCAGCAATGCCGCTGGCCTTGGGGATTGCCGGGGCAATCATCCTTACAGGCACCGATTTATCGGCAGGACGTATCGTAGGTTTGACCGCCTGTGTTGCGGCATCGCTGCTGCAGATGAGTGATTACGCGAATAAAATGTTCCCCAATCTGCCGAACATTCCTGTATTAGTGGTATTCCTGGGTATTGTTTTGATGGGGGCGGTGATTGGGTGTTTGAACGGTACCTTTATGGCGAAGTTCAGCCTGCATCCCTTTATTGTTACTCTGGCGACTCAACTCATGTTATATGGCGTGATTTTGATGTACCTGATGGTTGGTAAAAATAATGGACAGGCGATATCGGGACTGGATGAGCGGTATACCAATTTAATTAAGGGAAGCTTTTTCTCCATTGGTAATACCCCGGTTCCTAATTTTATATTATTTGTCATTGCCCTGACCGCAGTTATGTGGGTGGTTTGGAATAAGACGGAATTCGGTAAAAATATGTTCGCGGTAGGTTCAAATTCTGAGGCTGCCAATGTATCAGGAGTTAATGTGGGCCGGACGATTATCAAGGTTTATATGTTAGCAGGTGCCCTGTATGCAGTTTCCGGTTTCATCGAAGCTGCCCGTATCGGCTCAAACTCAGCAAACACTGGTTTTAACTATGAGATGGATGGTATTGCTGCTTGTGTTATCGGAGGCGTTTCCTTTGTGGGTGGTATTGGAAAAATCAGCGGTGTTGTCAGGGGTGTTGTACTGCTTAAGTTGATTTTCGTAGGATTGAACTTTTTAAGTGTCAGCGTAAATATGATTTATATCATCAAAGGTCTGATTATTCTGGTGGCTTGTGCCATTGATATGAGAAAATACCTTGTGCGTAAATAGGAGATAAGCTTTATGGAATATCAGGAAAAAAATGAAGAAATTGAAGAAAAGAAAGAAGTGGTAATAAACCGGCCAGGCCCCTATGATAATGTGAAAATATCGGTAAAGGTGTTGGACTGTGTGATTGTCGGGGGAATTGCGGCGGCATTAGCTTTAATCGCAATCTCAATTATCTGATGAAATTTGGAGGTGAAATAGTGACAGCAAAATTACAATGGCTGGATCAACCGGAGGTGTTTCGGGTTAATCAATTACCGGCTCACAGTGACCATCTATACTATCGGGATGAAAAGGAGTCGCTTAGCGGGGAGTCTTCTTATTCCAGAAGCTTGAATGGTAAATGGCGGTTTTGTTATTCTGCCAGTTCAAAGGAACGGCCGGCTGATTTTTTTAAAGCAGATTATAACTATGATCATTTCGATACGATCGGAGTACCGGGTCATATTGAATTGGCGGGATATGACAAGATTCATTACATAAACATGATGTATCCCTGGGAAGGGCATATCTTTAGAAGGCCACCTTATAGTCTGGAGCGGGAGGAGCAAAAGAGCTCCTTGTTCAGTGAGGTGGATTACAATCCCGTAGGCTCCTATATCCGTGAGTTTGATGTGGA
>DVNN01000246.1 GCA_018714325.1 Candidatus Pelethocola excrementipullorum | reverse complement strand
TGAATTCTTCCTTCTGGTCGAAATCGATGGCTCCTACCGCACAATTCTTAACACAGGCTCCGCACTTTCCTGTTTTAAAATGGATACAGGCACTTGAATCGATGGCCGGAACCTTGGGAATGGCCTGTGCGAACGGAATGTAGATTGCGGTTCTGTTGTCCAGCCCCATGTTGAATTCATTGGGGTTCTTCTTGGAAGGACATTTCTCGGTGCAAAGACCGCATCCTGTACAGAGATCCGAATTTACGTATCGTGGTTTCTTTTTGATGGTAACGCTAAAGTTCCCTACAAAACCACTGACCTTCTCCACTTCACTGTAAGAATAGATATGGATCTTTTCATGCTGAGCCGCATCCACCATCTTAGGAGTCAGGATACAAGCCGCACAGTCCAACGTTGGAAAAGTCTTATCAATCTGTGCCATCTTTCCGCCGATGGTAGGCTCTTTCTCCACGATATCAACTTCATAGCCAGCCTCAGCAATGTCCAAAGCGGTCTGGATACCAGCAATTCCTCCGCCAATGACCAAAGCACGTTTTACGACTCTACTTTCACCTGGTGTCAAAGGTGTATTCAAGTTTAATTTTGCAACAGCCGCTTTTGCAAGAATAATAGCCTTTTCTGTTCCCACTGCGATATCTTTATGAATCCAGGAACACTGCTCACGGATATTTGCGATTTCAACCATGTATGGATTAATTCCTGCGGCTTCTGCCGTCTTACGGAAGGTAGTTTCATGCATACGAGGAGAACAGGCACAAATTACGATTCCAGTCAGCCCTTTTTCTTTGATGGCATTCTGGATCATGGTCTGACCGCCTTCGGAACACATATACTGATAATCCGTTGCATAGACAACACCGGGCTCGTTTTTCACCGACTCGGCAACTGCAGCAACGTCAACGGTAGCGGCGATATTACTGCCACACCAACAAACAAAAACTCCAATCTTCTGCATTTTTCTCACCTTTTTTATTGTTTTTAGTTAGCAAGGATGGATGTCAGGGGCTAGTCAAAAGACAGGTTTTGCTTCAGCTCCTGGCCGTGTTATAAATTACTGAAAACACATTTATTATCAGTAATCTTTTTCTATAATCTTTAATAATCTGTTATTCGCTTTAATTTTCTCTACTTTTCAGACACTTTCGGGCAGAAAGAATTCATAGTACCTGAATGAACCGGTACTTTCACACAATCCATATTCTAAAATAAGACTGCGCCAATATGTATTTTCTCTGCCTACTTCTTATACTTTCTGAAAGCGCTGACGATCGCCTGCTGTGGCAAATCCTCATCCAGCATCATCGGAATCTGCTCTGCTTTCAGATAGTTCTGATCCTGCTGGCGGATAACAGCCAGTCGGATACCCTCTACCAGTTTTGCCGGTTCCACATCTCGTGGGCAACGCTCTACGCATGCGAAGCATGTCAGGCAATTCCATATGGATTCGGACTTCATCAGCGGTTCGATGTTACCTTTTTGAACCATGTCTACAAACTGGTGTGGATGGTACTCCATCTCGTGAAACGCAGGACAAGTTGCGGTACATTTTCCGCATTTCATGCATTTTCTGGTATTCACACCACTGATATGTTGGATGGTCTCTCTGTCAATTCTTGTGTTCAAGCTCATGATTTACGCCTCCTTTACGCCCAGGGCTTCGGCCAAAAGCTCTGTAAAATAAATGACCGGCAGCTTTGTTTTAGCATTGACTTCCAGATTATACCTGCAAAGTGGACAGGCTGTGATCATGCAGTCCGCTTCTTTACGTGCCGCTGACTCCACAACACATTGGGAGCGTTTCTGTGCCAGCTCCTTATCATTCAGAGTCATATAACCTCCGCAGCATTCGTTGCGCTGTTCGAAAATTACGGGTTCGGCGCCGATGGCACGAATAAAATCCTCCATAATCTGGGGATTTTCCGGATCATCAAAATGCATGACCTTATCGGGACGAAGCAACAGGCAGCCATAATATGCGGCTATTTTCTTTCCTTTCAGAGGATTCACTACCTTTTCTTTGAGGGCATCGAATCCAACCACATCCCGGAGCATCTCCAGATAATGTATCACGTTGGCATCACCGTTGTATGTGGTATCAGGAGCCATATAGTTGTTTACCTTTGTCCTTATGTCTTCATCTGTTCTCATGTCCTCATTGACACGCTTTATTACGTTATGACAGGCTGAGCAAAGAGTCAGCAGATCCTGACCTTTATCCTTGGCCTGTGCGAGGGCACGGACAGAGGGAAGTTTTGTGGCAATTTCATCTTTAGCGATGGGGTATACGCCTCCGCAGCACTGCCAGTTCTCAATTTCTTCCAGTTCGATGCCAAGCGCTCTGGCTGAAGCAATTGCATAATTGTTCAGTTCTTTTGCCTTGGTCTTCAGGGTACACCCTGGATAATAACTGTACTTCATCTTGTCCTCCTGTTTAATCCTATCCATAACTATATCAGTAATAAACTGCGGCAAACCTTATCATGTCTGCCGCAGTTCACCCACTACGTAATCAGACCATTTCTTCCGGATGGAATACTTCGTCAAATTTTTCTTCGGTGAGGAATCCAAGCTCTACACACGCCTGCTTCAAAGATATATTCTCTTTGTAAGCCTTTTTCGATGTCTTTGCGGCATTGTCGTATCCGATATAAGGATTCAATGCGGTTACCAGCATCAAGGAGTTATGCAAGTTGTGTCTCATCATCTCACGGTTTGAAGTGATTCCCACAGCACAATTATCATTAAATGAGATAATTCCATCGGCAAGAAGTCTTACAGACTGCAGGAAGTTATATGCGATTACCGGCATGAACACGTTCAACTCAAAGTTACCTTGAGACGCTCCGATGCCAACGGCCGCATCGTTGCCCATAACCTGTACGGCCACCATGGTCAGTGACTCGCACTGAGTAGGATTCACCTTACCAGGCATGATGGAACTTCCCGGCTCATTCTCCGGAATGAAGATTTCGCCAAGTCCACATCTGGGGCCGCTTGAAAGCCACCGTACGTCATTGGCGATTTTCATCAGGTCTGCTGCCAGAGCCTTTAAACCACCATGTGCAAATGTGATATCATCTTTTGCGGTCAAAGCATGGAACTTATTCTCAGCGGTTACAAAGTCTTTTCCGGTCAGCTCACTGATTACCTTTGCAACCTCCACATCGAATCCTTCTGGAGCATTTAAACCGGTTCCTACAGCGGTTCCGCCAAGGGCCAGTTCTTTCAGCCCTGGAAGCGATGCTTCCAGCATCCTTTTTGTCTTTTCCAGCATGTTACGCCATCCACTGATTTCCTGAGAAAACTTAATCGGAACGGCATCCTGAAGGTGAGTACGTCCACTTTTCACCACATCGTCATTCTCTGCTTCCAGACGCTTTAAGGTAGCCGTCAGTTTATCCATTGCAGGAAACAGTTTCTCCTCGATACTCATGGCGGCTGCGATGTGCAACGCAGTCGGAAAGGTGTCATTGGAGCTTTGTGACATGTTGATGTGGTCATTGGGATGAAGCAGCTTCTCCCCTACGATTTCATTGCCACGGTTGGCGATGACCTCGTTGGTATTCATGTTGGACTGCGTGCCGCTTCCTGTCTGCCACACAACCAATGGGAAATGATCGTTCAGTTTACCATCAATCACTTCATCGGCCGCCTTACAGATTGCATCCAATTTCTTTTCATCCAGTTTTCCGAGACGATGGTTGGTTATTGCAGCGCCCTTTTTCAATATGCCAAATGCATGTATGATTTCTTCGGGCATTCTCTCTTGGCCTATTTTGAAATTCTGTAGGCTTCTCTGGGTCTGTGCTGCCCAATAGCGATCTGCCGGAACCTGCATCTCGCCCATGGAGTCTTTTTCAATACGATAATCCATCATAAACCTCCTGCTCTGTTATACTATTTTCATCGACAATTGGTACTGATTTATGGTCAAAAGACACAATTTTGGGTATAAAAAATCCACCCCCCGCTGAATGTGTCTGAATAGTTATGCAGTTGCCTAATTTTACTTAAGTTAATACAAATATTCAGATACATTCAGAAGGCATGGACTCTTTACCTATTCATATTGTATCTCTATTAGTTCAAATCTAATTCTGCAATAACAGCTTTCAATCTGTTAGCGCTGTCCTGGAATTTAGCTACCTCTTCATCATCCAGTTTTACTTCCAGTCTGCCTTTCACGCCTTCAGGACCTACAACGGTCAGCATGCTGGTGCATACATCTGAAACTCCATACTCGCCGTGTAGCAAGGTGGATACGGTTGTGATGGACTCTGATGCTGCGCTGAGCATTCCACAGAGGTTTACAACGGACATTGCCACACCATAGAAGGTTGCGCCCTTACGCTTAATAATCTCGCCGCCGGAAACATGGACATAGTTCTCAATTTCATCATGATCAAGTTCATCAACTTCAATTCCCATCTGCTTAGCAAGCTCAGCATATTCTAAGTATGGTACTCCTGTAACATTTAAGCAGGACCACGGTACGAAGGATGAATCTCCGTGCTCACCGAATACGTAAGCATGTATGTTCTTCTGTCCAATCTTTAATTTGTCAGACAGTACATAGCGAAGTCTTGTGGTATCCAGGAGTGTACCAGAACCAATTACGTGGGATTCTGGCAGACCGGAAACCTTCAGGAAAGCATGTGTCATAATATCTACTGGGTTCGCAACGATCACGTAGATTGCATTAGGTGCAACCGGCACGATTTCTTTTGCGATGCTCTTTACGATATTAACGTTTGTCTGTGCAAGTTCGATTCTGGTCTGGCCTGGCTTTCTCGGAAGGCCTGAGGTGATGATAACGATATCAGAATCCTTTGCATCTTCATAGGAACCGGAAATAATGGAAATAGGATTACGGAATGCAGTACCTTGTACTATATCCATAGCCTCCCCATCAGCTTTATCTTTGTTGATATCAATCATAAGTAACTCTGAAACATAACTCTCCTGTGCCAGAGTATAAGTGATTGTAGCACCAACGCTTCCAGATCCAATAACAGTAATTTTACTTCCCATAGTAGTTCTCCTCTCCAGTTACATAATTTATTTTTTATACTATGAATTTCTTTGCATTGATAAATATTTAACTATTTATCCTTACACTATAGTACCCCTATGTTATTTTTTTGTCAATGTTTTTTTGAAACATTTTGACTTTTTTTATACTATTCTTTTGTTAGGGATAACTAATATTTTTGTATTTGCTGATTTTAACCGCTTTTATCTTGCCTTAGTTTGTTAACACTAATTTTGTTTCGCCAAACAAATACAAACTTTTACAATATTCGACACCCGTTTCCTATCTTCTTGACCTCTTGTAACATACCAGAATTAATGATATGATGAAAAATGTTGAGTTTATTCCAGACTCAATGGTTATTTAGGAAGGAACAGGTAATTACAAATGAAGAAATCTAAATATAGAAACCCTCTGCTTCTGCTGCTGACCGCGACCATCTGGGGTTTTGCCTTCGTGGCCCAAAGTGTGGGCACGGAATACTTGAGACCTTTTACCTTTAACTGTATAAGATCCCTCCTGGGCGGCCTGGTGCTATTTCCGGTCATCTGGGTTCTAAACAGAAAAAGCAAAATCCCCTCCGGTGATTCATATGAACCTCAGGACCTGAAGATCCTAAGAAGAACCACATGGATT
>DVNN01000245.1 GCA_018714325.1 Candidatus Pelethocola excrementipullorum | reverse complement strand
CCTGATATAGATAGCAGGCATTCTTTTCAAAACCACAACTGTCATATGTTCCGAAATAAGTTCCCACACTGGGCCAGGTAAATGGCGTGGGTTCTCCTCTGTAATCAAATCCTGTCCATACAAATGTCCCTGCAACAAAATCACGCTGTTTCACATATTTCCATGCCTCTCTGACCGTATTCCCCCAGAGAGCGCTCTCACTATCGTCATCGGCAATCACATGTCTTTCATCATCCGTCTGATATTCACCTCTTACCATGAATGCACTTGCGGTTTCAGAGCCAATCAAAGGTGTGTTCGGAAACTTGGCATGAAACTCATCATATCGTGCCGGATTATAATTAATCCCGGTGGCATCTAAAATTGTTGCAGCTCCCTCTTCTTCCAGATATCCTCCATTGAGCGCCCCCAGAACCGGCCGGGTGTCATCCATCTCTTTGACCGCTGCCTGCAGCCTTCCAGCAATCCTCCTGCCCTTACGGCTTCCTTGAAGAGGTTCCTCATTCAGTACCGAATACAGGATCACTGACGGATGGTTCCGTGCATTCCTGACAATGCCTTTTATCTCCTCCAGATTATCCGCCGCCGAATTGAATGTCCGGTTCTCTTCCATCACCATCAGGCCCATACGGTCACAGATATCCAGTATCTCCGGGTCTGGATTATGGGCACAGCGGTAGGCATTCGCACCCAGTTTCCTTAACTTTCCAATCCTGTATTCCTTTACTTTATAAGGAACCGCAACGCCGACTCCGGCATGATCCTGATGGTTGCAGAATCCCTTTAGTTTGATATTCTTCCCGTTGAGCCAGAATCCGGTCCTGGCATCCAGACAGATCCTGCGGAATCCAGTTTTATGGATCTGATAATCCACCTCTTTTCCCTCCACCTTTATGGAGGAACGGACTTGGTAAAGATGCGGATGTTTTGGACTCCATAATTTCGGATTCTGTACTTTGATCTCTTCTACAACAGTCGTCTTGCCAAAGCCATTGATCTGTGATTCTGATCTGCAGTTACCCACAGGATTACCGGCCTCATCCACCAGTACATGCTCTACTTCGAACTTATGGGCATGCTCAAAGCTATTTTCCACACTGGCTTCGATATGCAGGTTCCAGACATCTTCTTCTCCCTGCTCTGGTTTCAGCCATATGCCCTGATATGCAAGATGTACGGCTTCCTTTTTACAAAGCCATACGTTCCGGTAGATTCCTGCGCCTTCGTACCACCAGCCCTCCCATACGGATGCATCGATTCGAATGGCGATTACATTTGGAACCACTCCGAAGTTGGCCATATCCGTCATATCCACGCTGAAACTGTTATAACCTGAGAAACTCCGTTTGAGCAGCATTCCATTTACATAGATCTGAGCCTCGGCAGACATCCCCTCGAATTCCAGAAGAAGCTGTTTGTCTTTATCACTTTCCGGAAGTGCAAACTTCATTCTGTACCAGCCGACTCCCCTCTCCTTGTAACCCTGATTGGGAGACCCCTTCTCGGTGAATTCCTTTCTGGTTACCCAGTCGTGGGGCAGTTCCACACTTTCCCACCGGGTATCATCAAATCCTGCTTCAGCCGGTCCTTTTGCAGAACCGCCTTTTGAGAATCCATATACCTCATCATGGTCTTTGCCCAGGGGCACCACCGGTATATCTTCCTCTATAAACTTCCACCCCTGATTCAGGCAGTAAAGTCCTGCTTGTTCGTTTCTGTATTTCATATCAATAAGCCTCCTGATTCTATTCTTTGACTGATGCTTCCTTTGTCCGATCGTTGGCATCCCGGACAGCCTTCTGCCCTCCCAGAGCATACCAGGTATCCAGAAATGAATCGTAATCTTCCACCGGATCACCTGTGATTATTTTGATAATGGTTTCCGTGGTAAGGTTCTTTAAGGTACCCGCAACTTCCGTGACCTCTGAGGAGGGTAATGTCGAATTTGCCGATTTTATAAAATCATCTTTTTCCATCATTTCAGTAATCACCGCCCATGCACTCTGGGGATCCCCATATAGAGTGTACATGGTGATTCCCATATACTGCCCTTTGTCCTCGGGATCAACTCTCCCCTCTTCCATGGCCTTAAGATATTCTCTCATATACCCCACTTCCGCCCGCTGACTCAGGTTCAGACCATCGCTTTCTCCGGTCTTGAGTGCTCTGCTTTCAGCTTTCCAGTTCTCGGATCCTTTGTCGTATGGCTGCAACTGAAGAAGGGATGCCTTCCATCCTGTGTACTGCGCATTATCTCCATTGTATTTCCGGTATTCTTCCTCATCTTTTGGATTGCATATTTTCTGGACGCTTAAATTCATCATCTTCACCAGTGCTTCAGGGTTCTCACACTTACTGCTAATACAGTGAATCTCATTTATAGAATGGGAAAGATACGCCTTCCCATCTTCCGATCCACCACCGTCAGGGAGCGGAATCGCCACAACATGAGCATTCTTATCCAACATAGCCGCATTTACGGCAGGAATCATTCCTGCCCAACTGGGTCCAAACCAGATTCCACACCGTCCCGAGCCTGCTTCCTCAAAAATAGCATCTCCATCCATGGTCAAAAAGTCCTTGGTGAGGGATCCATCTTGATAGAGTTCCTGAAGTAAGGTGAGGGCTGACTTCATACCTTCTCCATTGGCACCGCCCCATATGATTTCTCCATCTTCATTCTCAATCAACGCCATACCATCGGAGCCGAAATATACGCCATATGCATTGAATATCGGGTTGCTGTCACCAATGGTATTACTAAACAAATCAATGCCATTCATCGCTATACCATATGTATCATCTACTCCATTTCCATCGGGATCTCCATAGGTGAATGCGTGTGCCGCTTCCTTTAGTTCATCCATGGTTTCCGGAACCTTAAGGTTCAGGTTGTCCAGCCAATCCTGACGGATGAACATGATGGAACATTCTTCATAGGGGTTCCCCAGCCTGGGCAAACCATATAGTTTTCCATCCACAGTCAGGATACGGAGGGCTTCACCCTCATCTGACATCATATATTCCTTAAGTTCATCACTTGCGTATTTCTCATAGGCTTCAGTTATATCAGCAACTACACCCTCTCCTACATAGTTTAGGTAATCGGATGTGGATGCTTGAAAAATATCAGGATAATTTCCGGATATCATGGCGGTGGAGAGTTTTGAATCCGCCTGGGAAATATCCACATTATACAGAATCTCCGGGTATATATTATGTTCTCTGTACAGGTCCATCCAGGAATTGTTTTCGGAATTCTCCTCTCCGGCCCATACAAAATCAAGAGCATAACTTAAACCTACCTTAAGCGTTATCGGCTCCTCATAACCATATAAGTCCTTCCCTCCTGTCAGGGTAGCTTCTTCTTTTGATTCCGCTTTAACATCTTGAAAGTCCCCACACCCCGGCAGAATACTCGAAAGTAATGCCGCTATCATCATTCCATATATTACCTTTCGCTTCATATGCACAACTCCTTTACTCCATCTTCATCTCCCGGAATTCTTTTGGTGATATCCCTGTTTCCTTTCTGAAAGCCCTCGTAAATGAATGGGGGGATATGTAACCTGTCTTAGTGGCAATATCCTGTATTTTTTCATTTGTTTCTGTTAAAAGGTACTTTGCCGATGTCATTCGCTTATGTAATATATAGTCACTTATGGTCTCACGTTTTATCTGCTTAAACAACCGGGATAGATAACTGGCATTAAAACCTCCGATTTCCGCCAGTGTTGTCAGTGAAAGTTCTTCGGAAAGATGATTGTCGATATATGTGACCACCCTCTTCAACGCTCTTTCCGTCAATGTGTTTTCATTCGTTTCCATCACGGAAAATATGGATTCCGAAACATCCACCAGATATTGGATGGCCTCCCCCCAGTCTGCATGAGAATCCGCCCTGGTCAACTTGTAAAGTGCGATTCCAAATGCCAACTGTTCACTCAGATGATTTTCATTGATAAACTGCAGAAGCAGCACTGCTATACTGTAGTAAATCTCCAGCGTGGAACTGTCATGGAAGCTATTCTTCCCCAACATTACCCATAGGCAGCCATGCAGTGTTTCAAAGTATTCCTTTTTCTTACGTAATTCCAAATAGGATTTCAAGGAGGGGATTTTGGCGATCACCTCGTAAATGCTCTGCTCTTCTTCGATATTGGGCTGATTTTCCACATAAATCAGGGCACCTTGCTCTTCGCCCAGATATTGGATCATATTCTGCCTTAATCTTCTGATTCGTTCCGGATATTCTTTGATTACTGCCGGAGTTCCCTGTAGTACCGCGGAAAATGAACCCCCGCAGACATTTTGGAAGATTTCCTGGCTGTATTCTACCGCACCCCGGGCAATTACAAATGTCTGCTTCCAATCCATCGTTTCCGGAACCGCCGGCTGTATGAACAGGATCTCCTGCCTTGTGTCCAGAATATGAATATAAAACCTAAGTTTTTCAGGTGCATTTTCCTCTAGTATCTGAGACAGGCATTCAGCCATGTAATATCCTCTTTTCAGCTGATTTCCCTCATCCCCGCTTTCAATTCTGAGCAAAAATATCAGAACCGGGTATTCCGGAAGAAAATTGATATTTAGTTCTTTTATTTTTTCTTCCACGTGCTCTTCTAGTATGTTACCTTGGATTACCTGATCGATAACCGCCTTTCGCATCCAGATTTCCATTCGCTCAAGCAGGACTTCCTGCTTTTTACGAATCTGCTCCTGCTCCAATTCCTTTTGGATCTGATCTAATGCTTCTTGCACGGCTCCCTGAATCACTTCATCCTCTTCGCTTTTCAACACGTATCTTACATCCTGGTCGTTAATCACCCGGTACATATCATCAAAATTCCGATACCCTGTGAGGAAAATGGTTTTACATCTGGGCCAGTTCTCCCTAATCTTTTTAAATAGTGAGATTCCATCCATCCCCGGCATCTTGATATCGGTCAACACCACATCAAACCTGACCTGATTTAAAAGCTTCAATGCTTCCGGTGCCGAGTTGGCCGTGTAGACATCTATTTCTCTGTCAAAATCATAGCGGAACATCTCTTCCAATCCCAGCAAAATCTCGTATTCATCATCTACAATCAATAAGTTACGATTCATAATCACCCCTGCCCTCTTTCTCCCTGGACCTCCGGCTTCTCCTGCCCCTCGTCCAGTATGGTTTCCGGTAAAATCCAGATAGAAACAGCTACACCTCCCAATTGACTTCTGACAATGGAAAGACCGGCCTTGTTCTTAAAATAAAACTGAAGTCTTCTATGGATATTCACAATCCCAGTCACTTCCTCCTGCTCCGTTTCAGACAGACTCTTTCTCATCTGTTCTATGTCGGAATCACCGGCTTCCTCCCCATTGTCCTCAACCGTAATCCGAAACTCCTGAGAATTCTCTGAAAATGATATACGAAGCAAACCGTCACTGATCCTGTTTTCCAATCCATGCTCAAAAGCATTTTCAAGCAAGGGCTGAAGAATCAGTCTGGGTACCTGGTAGGCCGCATATTCTTCCGGAAGTTCTCCAAATTCCACGGACAGCCTGCCTGCAAATCTAACACCCTGTATTGCCGCATAGCTTTTCGCATGAGCAACTTCCTGACCAAGAGGAATATAATCCGAGCCATTTCGGGTCAGATATCTGAAATAGTTCCCCAGATGTTTGGCAAACTCTTCTGCATTATCATAGTCCTGTCTTTTAATTCTACGGCTCAATGTAAAAAAGCTGTTATAGAGGAAATGTGGGTTAATCTGTGCCTGCAGCTGCTTTAGCTGTGCTTTTTGGGCCAGATTGGTCTGAACATAGACTTCATCGATCAAATGTCTCAGCTGATCCTCCATGTCGTTAAACCCATTATAGAGATAAGCGAATTCATCATCTTCACTTCGATAGATATGCTGTTCCAGATCTCCTTCCTTCACCTTTCCAAATGCCTCCATCAACAGGCTCATGGGTTTATGAATGATCTTATTGGTATATAAAATAAAAACCGTTGATATGACTATCATAAAAATCAGACACAGGATCAGATAAATCCATGATTGACTGATATAGCTCATGATCGCATCTTCTTCCGTATACTGGACAAACAGGCCCATTGCACCTGTTCCACCCACAAAAACCAGATACCTCCCCCCTCCAGCCGTCACTTCCTGGACTTTGGCAAATTCTCCGGTCTCATCTTTTTTCAACTCTTTCAGAATCTGCTCACTGGAGCATTCTGCAGAACGATTTTCCAGCATCGCAGCATATTTTTCATTGTAGATAAAAATCCCGCTGTTTTCCGTGGTATTCAAAATCTCCAGCTGCTTTTCAATCTGCTCTGTTGAAAATGTCAAAACAAACACGAAATTATAATCCACATCCACACCGTCGCTGGCTTGTCCCATTTCCACAGAAAAGAATTTATTCCCGGCATAGTTGATAGAATTGCTTCCATACTTCATATATTCTTCCATATCTTCGAAGTCGGACTGATCCATTCTTCTCACCGCACTTGGGGTAATCTTATATTCACTTTTTGGAATATAAAAGGTACAGCTTTCAACCAGATTGCTGACGCCTGCAATATTATCCAGTTTCTCTTTTACCGCCAGCAGGGCATCGCGCCTCTCGTAATCATCCAGCCCCAGATTGGGCTGTGCAAGAAACGCCAGCTTTCTGTCATTGAAGAACTCAATCTGCAGATTAATTGCATGATTAATCTCAACCTCATAGCTGTCCAGATAATACTCTGCCTGAGCCCTCATCTTATCGTAGGTCATCTGGCGCACAGTCATAACTGTACGGATATGTAATACGAGCATAATCGTCATAAAACATATAATAATAATAGAAAATGCGAAAATCTGCTTTGTCTGCAGTGAAGTTTTTCTCCGCTTTTCTTTTGTTCCCTTCCTCATCCATCCGGCTCCTTACTTTATTTCTTAATGGTATACCTTCTATTGTACCAAACGGCCGCGAGGTTTTGTACTTTATTATATTATGGTGTCACCGATCCATCCTGTTTATCAAGTTGAATCTGCGCATCAGACCATAGATAGGTGGTGAAGCAATGGAGATTCCAACCGTCAGGATTCCCGGACTGCACATAAGATCTTTCACTTCATACAACGTCCACCCATGTTCTGAAGGATGAATTACAGTCTCCTTCCTTTGATCTCCCTGCTCCCCAAACAGCCTGATTTCCACATTTGTTGTATCCGTCCCTCTAAACTCCACCTGCAAATCATATTTTCCCGCTTTGACAATATTGATCTGCTGCCGAATCTGAAAAGTAAAATTCTTCCTGGATTCTACACGCAGTCCATTGACTGGAGGAGCCGGAAATGGATCCTCGAACTCAGGACAGATCTGTACCATCACCTGTTCCTCCCCCTTTTCAACCTCCCACTGTATCAATCCCTCATCCCAATTGGCATCCCGCAGAAGATTCTCTGCTTGTATAAGCTCTGTCAGCACATTGATCTCCACATCTATCATCTCCCCGCTGCCTTCCACAGCTCCTGAGATACTATAAGTTCCGGGATTTTGAAATCCTGTATCAGAAAAATCCAGAACCTGTCCACAAGCATCCAGCCAGGTTACCTTCTTTTTCCGTATTGAGCCATCATACATCAGCACTGTAAGTTCCCTTGGCAGATCCAGTTTCATTCCAACCAGAAGATCGGGTAACCTGGGAGCATAGATCTTGGCATATTCATTCCATCGTTCCTTCTGCCTTGTGAATTCAAATGACTGGATTCCTTCCAGCACTTTCCCCTGCTCATCCAGAAGTCCCATGTTTTCAGCCCAGCCACCTTGGCCCGGTCGTGGAATGCAGAGTGGTTCCCAGTAATAGATACCCAGCCCTCTATTGTCTGGAAGTGAAGCAACAATGTTCATCACTAAATCCAGAACCTTGCGCTGTCCCTGAGGTGTGGCCTCCACACCGGCTATTTTCTCCTGGGTTTCGTCGATAAATCCATTGGCGCTTTTCCTCCATGCATGTGCTGTCTCCACAATCAGAACAGGCTTTTGGAATTCCTCTGACAGTTTACTGATTGACTCTTTTAAATCAGTAAAAGTGCCATGCCAAAACGGATAATAAGATAAGCCTATCAAATCAAAATCCAAAAGGCCACAGGCAACCGCCTTTGAAAACCACTCTTTCAGATAGAAGTAGCGGCCGCCCTGATCCAGATGAATCATAATCTGAAGTCTATCAGAATCTCCAACACTTCTCGCCCCCCGGATTCCGGCATTAATCAGCTCTACCATGCGTTCATAATCCGGTAACTCTCCATCCGGAAAGAGAAAGCCGCTTCTGATCTCATTTCCAATCTGTACCATATCCGGCAGAACACCTTCGGCATCCAGCGCAAGCAGGGTATCCCTGGTATAGCAGTAAACTGCTGTTTTCAGCTCTTCAAAGCTAAGTGCTTCCCAGTCCTTCGGCTTCTTCTGCTGAGCAGGGTCTGCCCAGTAATCTGAATAGTGGAAATCCAACAGAAATCTCATCCCATGGTTCTTAATCTGCCGCGCCATCTCTATTGTCTGTGCAAGATTACAGTATCCTTTTGATTCCGGAACATTTTCCGGTTTGTTCCAAATCCGCAGACGTATTGCATTCACTCCGTATTTCTTCAATAAGGTAAACGGCTCCACAGGGGTACCGTCAAAATCCCGGATCTGCATCCCCTCATCCAGGTATTGTGGTAAAAACGATATATCTACTCCTTTATAAAAATCCAGTAAACTCATATGCATCCCCATTCTCCATCATATTTTATAATCTTATCATCTATAGTTTTCTATAAAACAATAGGGGCTGCTACACTCGGTAACAGCCCGCTCAATTATTCTGCCTGCTTATCGGCAATATACTCTGCCGCCTGCTTATCCATCTCGGCTAACACGTCACGGATACCCGCGCTCTCCAAAGCCGCTCTCAAATCTTCAACGGATTTGTCAACATCATCCACCAGGCCGTTAATCAGTGGTGCATAATAAGTATCCACTGCTGCCTCAACTGCTGCTACCTGTGTAGTGACATTATTGGTATTGAAGTTAAAGCCGTCATATGGGTGTTCCTCTTTTCTGTTGTTTTGGAATCCTTCCAACAGCGTATCATAGGTATCATCCAGAGCTGTTCTTTCTTCAATATATTCCTCTCTCTTAACCTCATCATTCTTCCAGCCCCAGTTACAGTTGTTATCTACACCATAACCGCTTTGATCCAGTAATTTATACTGTTTATCGCCAACTGCCTCCCAGTGTTTCCCTTCGATTCCAAGGGCGGTGAGATCCTGAAGTTCCTGATTCGTATACAACTCGTTCAATACCATCATCGCTCTTTCCGGGTTTTTACTGTTCATATTGATGGCCATTCCATTGTTAATATAGGAATTTGCCTTCTTGGGCAGGTCGGCACAAGGGTCTACCAAGGTAACATTCCACTCCGGATGTTCGCTGTTTGCCTGTTTTGCATAGGTTCTACAGCTACCAAGGTTCCAGATCATGCCTGCAGTTCTGCCTGTGAGCAGGCCGGTCTGCCTTTCTTCTGTGGTATTCAAGGCATCGGCAGACCAGGCTCCGGCATCTGCCAACGCTTTCACTTCTTTACAATACTCTGTAAATCCATCCCAATCCAGAAGGTAAGTAAAATCCAGGTCTTTCGGATCCTGTGTATGGTACAATACCAATTCTCCGCCCTTTGGTGCACCTCCCACGGTTGTCATGCCTTTCGCGTTAAAATACTGATACCATGGGCCGCCCATGCCTGCATATACTCCATTGGCTGCACAAGTTTCATAAAATTCACGTAGCTTCTCCCAGGTTGATATGTCATCGATTCCGAATTTCTCCATAAGGTCACCGCGTACCGCCAGGACATCCTGTGAAAATTCTGTCTGGTTGTTTGGAACCATATAGATATTTCCATCCACCTTTGCCTGGTTCCAGCCTACCTC
>DVNN01000019.1 GCA_018714325.1 Candidatus Pelethocola excrementipullorum | reverse complement strand
TTTTTCCATTTTATGGGTCAGCTTCTTTTGTGTTTCCTCCGCCCATGTATCCTTCCTATCGTTCATACAACTCTCCTGACTTTAATCCGCCCTATTTGGGCTGCTTTCTCATGTTTTGCGGGTCCCAAACTCATGCTTTTTCATGCGAGCATGAAAAGCATGACCTTTTGGCCCTGGTATCATTTTATTGCATTTTTATATATTGACTGTTATAATCTGGATGTTATCCTGTGCCTGCAGTGTCCAAAGGACCACAGGAGATTTTATTAAACTTATAACATCATCAACATGATTATAACAGACCTGATTCTGTTTTCCTATAAAAAGGAGGTTTTATGATTAAGAAACTGACTTCCGGATACTACTCCAGGATGCTGCTGATCTGTATCGTCACAGTCTGTACGGTCACCGGTGCACTTTTTTTGCTGAGCAGCTCCTTGATCCGCACCCAGGAAAGGAATGAATACCTGAAGAATTATGACATCGAGATCAACAATCTTTCCTCTATCCTGTCCACAAAGCAAAATGCCATGGCCAATACTTTGGCCCCGGTCTTCAACAGTGCATCCAGATATCAGGAACTCTGCCGTCTCTATCAGGAAGGGGGTCCATTGGATTCAGCTGCAAATTACTCCATCGTACAGATGCTCTCCGAGATCTGCCGCTATGATCAGTATTGCCGTGGAATCTTGTTGCTGACCGAGCAGGGACAACTCTATCAATATAACATCCGTTATGATACCATTGTCTCACTTCCCCTGAATCAGACGGATCTTGCCTTCACTCCTTATCAGCTGCAGATTCTTTCAGACACTCAGCTCGAAGATCTCAGTGATGAGTATGAAAAGCCTGCCGATCATGTTTACGGACTTGTGGGAACCATCTATGACTATTTCGGCGAGGATCTTCTGCCCTTTGGACAGATTATCATCTTGTATGCAACCTCCGAATTCACAAACTCCATCACCGATGCCCATCTGGATGAATCAGGTCTGTTTACGCTTACCGATACAAAAAAGAATATCATCTATTCTTCCGATGGTAATTATGAGGCTTCGGAAAATCTGATTTTCCCTGATTTTTCATCGGAGGGAAGCAATACGGTTCAGATACCCGCCAGCACCATCACCCAGGATGATACCAAGTATTATCACGCTTCCGCCTATAATGGCAAATATGAGTACTATACCAACTATCAAATTCCCGCAAACCTGATCCAGATAAGTTACATACAGGTGGTTCTGGCTGTTTTGGCACTGTTTATCTGTCTCGCTTCCATCCTGCTCTACGTGGTCACCCTGCGTATGTCGGGCAAAAAAATCAAAACTATTCAGGCTGGTATGAGCCTGGTAGGACAGAATAATCTGGATTACCGGCTCCATGTGCCCAAAAGCAATGATGAATTCACCCAGATCATCAACAGCTTCAATGGCATGTGTGACGAACTCCAGCGCAATGTGGAGAAGGCTTACCTCTACGAAATCTCCCAGAAAAAAGCGGAGCTTTATGCCATGCAGACCAGCATCAACCCCCATTTTCTCTACAACACTTTGGAGCAGATCAGGGTTCAGATCATGAAGGGATGCTATTCCGATGCTTCCCAGATGCTTTTACTGCTCTCCAAACTGTACCGGAACCAGACCAGACGAAACCTCTATGTCTCCATCGGAGAAGAGTTGAACCTATGCGAGAATCTCATCAATCTCTACATGTACCGTTATGGTAATTTCGATTATGAGTTTATCATCGGCAACGCGCTGAAGATCTATGGCATTCCAAAGAACACCCTCCAGCCTCTGATTGAGAACTACTTTGTCCATGGTCTGGTACAAGACAGGGAGGATAATCTGTTATCGGTCTCCGTTCAGCTGGTGAAGGACCAGGAAAAAGAGTATCTGGAGTTCCACATCGATGACAACGGCACCTCCATACTTCCCGAGGATCTGAAAGTCCTGGAGGAAAAGCTGAGTCAGCCGGTGCTCAGCCGGAACGAGGACAATGGTTTCGCACTTTCCAATGTCAATACCAGGCTGAAGCTTGTATTTGGGGAAGATGCCGGACTCAAGGCTTCCGTTGGAAACGGCGGCTCTGGTTTCCGCATAGCCTTCCGTATTCCCCCCATCCTTCCGGAAAATCTACAATAACATTTATCGGCAAAACCGGGCAGAAGGCGACAGATGTACTGTCTTCCTCTGCCCCTTTTTATTCTTATTCACTGATAATCATAGTACATGCAAGACCTTCATAGGTCAATTCCTTTGTTATCATACGTCCATCCCGGCTGTAGTACTTCACCGTAAATTGATTTGGATAACTATAGTTTCCTTCTTTGGCACCCAGACTCAAGGTTTTATCCCTGTCATCATACTCCATGGGAATCAGCGCGTATTCCCCTTCCTCATAGCTGTAATCCATGCCGTTATCCATATAATAGGTGAATCTGCCATCGGCTCCTTCATAAACCTCGATGGTGTCTGCCACCCCATCTTTCCCTCCTCTGCTGCTGATAGGGATTACCGATCCTGCCCGGATAAATACTGGCTGCCAGGTCACAGGAGCCTCCACTTCGTAAGTGGCACCGCCCAGATAAAACTCCTTCGTCTTCTGGTGATACCAACCCGTTTTGGATGGGAGATAGACGTTCCATGTTTGTGAAAGCCCTAATGCTTTGTTCTCCGGCCCGTATTCCATGGCATCCGTCACCGGACAAACCAGATAAGATGGTCCATACATGAATTCATCCGCTATATTTTTCACCGCCTTATCCGCTGCGAAGTCAAACATCAGGCTCCTCATGATGGTATATCCCTCTTTTTCCACTTTGTGTGCCAAAGAGTAGGTATAGGGCAGCATCTGGTACCGTAAATTAATGTATTCCACAATGGTATCGTAGTACTTGTCACCCTGCTCTCCAAAATTCCAAGGTTCCCTGAAGGTATCTGTACCATGGGAGCGCATAACCGGAAGGAAGGTTCCAAGCTGCAGCCATCTGGTGTACAGCTCTTGATACCCCTTGTCCTTCACCCCTCCTTCGAAGAGGCCGTGCCAGAACCAGGGTGCTTCTCCCTCGGTCACGTTGCTGAAGCGGCGGAATCCTTCTGTGGAGCCTGCGAAAAATGCACCAATATCCAGAGTCCAGTATGGAATCCCCGACATGCACATGCTGAGTCCCTCCGTAATCTGATTGCGGAACACCTCCCAGGTGGCCATGATATCCCCTGACCACAGAATGACTCCGTACTGCTGTATGGAGGGGGATCCGGAACGTGTCAGGTTCACCACCCGCTTCTTTCTGCTGGCCGCGGTCTGATGCTCATAGATTCCTTTGGCATGTGCCAGAGCATAGGTATTGGCATTTCTGGCATCGAAATATCTGGTCAGATTTTCTTTTGCCAATTCGTACCGTTCTTCCTCTTCCCTCTTTACCAGCCCATTCCAATCTGGAGTAAAAGGTTCTGTGGAATCACACCACCACGCATCGGTTCCACCCGAGAAAAGCTCCCGTTCACACTGCTTCCAGTACAGCTCCCTGGCTTTCGGGTCAAAGGCATCGTAGGTGGAAAGGTTGGCCAGAAGACCACCAGCTTCCATCATCTCCAGATTGTTCTCACACCCCTTGTTCATATTGGGCCAGATGGAGATCATAAAGGCAATATCATCCTCGTGAAGTCTGTCCGTCATCTCCTTTAAATTGGGAAAACGTTCTTTATCCATTATTTTATTTCCCCATTTACCCTCTTCCCAGGATTTCCAATCCAAAACCAGACAGGATACGGGTATATTGCGCTTCTTGAATTCCTCCTTTATCTTTAAGATCTCTTCCTGAGACTTATAGCGTTCTCTGGATTGGATATATCCGAAGGCCCACCGGGGCAGCATCACCGCAGTTCCCGTAAGTTCACGGATTCCCCGGACGATGGTATCGAAATCTTTCCCCTGAATCAGATAATAGGAAATCTGATTCACGGCATCAAAGGTGACTGTAATCTCATTCCCCTGCTCTTCATAGGTCATCAGACAGTCCGCATCAAAAAAGACCGCATAGCCCCTGGAGGATAAGAATACCGGCATGGGAATCTTCATGTTGTTCTGATAGAGATATTCTTTCACCCCACGGTAATTATAGGTTCCGTTTTCCTGTTGTCCCAGACCGTAAATGGCCTCATCCTCGGCTATTTTAAAGCGTAGAACTCCTGTATAAGCGTCCCCTGTTTTCACCGTGGATGCATTTTCCACAAAGGAACGTTCTCCATCGATGGTTTTCCTGGTCACGATTTTGGCCTTTCCGCCTTCAATCAAATACTTGAAGATTTCTCTTACCGTAAAGGAATAGCCAATCTGGCTAAGAAACAGACCTCCATCTTTATGGAAATCCACTTCTTCCCCTTCCATACCCGGACTACAAACCACCGTATCGTATTCCCGGCGGCTTACGATGGCCATACCCGGATCTTTTATACTTTCATCCGGGGTACAGACCACCCGTGTTATGAAACCTGCTTCTGTTCTCATCTTGTTTTCCTTCCTTAAGTTCTCTGGCATCTTTTAACCACTGCGAATCCATTTTGCTCCAGCGGTATCTTGTTCTCATAGGTGCAAAGATTCAGATAGTCATAGACCGGAACTTCCACATCTACTTCCGTATCCTGAGCGGTGAAGTTAAATACATAGTAGTAGTCGTCACCGTTCAAAACTCTATGAATCACCTCTACTTTTGGCCGGGATTGTATAGGATTTTTCTGGATTTCGGCATCCTGACACAGATGTTCAAACAGAACCTTAAGGACCTCGTTCTCCAGATCTGTGCCCAGATAATAGGCTTTTCCTTTTCCAAACTCATTTTCCCCGACTACCATAGCGTCCTTCTTATATTCCTCCCGGTATGTTCCTATGGATTTTGCCGTTCCGCTTAAGAGATCACACCACATGCCATCCTCACTGATTGCCTGTACCTTGCCCAGATTCAGGCGAACGGCGGCATGATTGCTTTTGAATACCGGCTCCACCTCTTCCACAACGGTGCCGAATACATCGGTCAACCCCGCCGGAAGGGACTCTGTATATCCCACATTGTCCTCATTTTTCACGGAGGTCAAAAAGGTGGCCAGAAGAACCCCTCCATCCTTTACATACTGCCGCAACTTCTGCTGCATACTTTTCGTAGTAATAAATGCGGCCGGAAGCACCAGCAGCTTATATTGGGAGAAGTCTCCATCGTAACCAATCACATCTGCATTATACCCGGCTTCGCCCAAAAGCCGATACAATCTGCCCGCATAGTCCAGATATTTGAATTCGGGATCGTTGACCGGTTTGATCCGCAGGGCCCAATACGTATCATAGTCCACGCAGATGGCCGCACGGTTGGCGAATTCTGCTTTTTCCAATGGTTCCAATTGTCTTAGCAGCTTTGCCGTATCCTGCATCTCGTAATATCTACGCCTGGGGATTCCATCCATATCCACGATGGCATAATTTAACTGCTCCGCTCCAAAAGGAAAGGTTCTAAATTGAAAATGCAACATCATATCCGCACCGTGAGCAAAGGACTGTAGTACTGCCTGTTTCAGTGCGCCCGGATTGGGCTGTACCCTTCCGGAACCACCAAAGCGGTGGCCGCCTCCAGACATGAATTCCATCACCCAGAAGGGGGCTCCCCCCTTTACTCCTCTGGCAAAGGCATAGGGAAAAGAATCCACGGCAGCATCCCGTAATCCCGGATAATAATCAAAGCCGTAACAATCCAGATTCTTTGTGCTTTCATAATAGTTGATGCTGTTGGTGGCAAGCCCGGTTCCATTGGTGGTTACGGGATAATCACTGTAAGCATGGAGGATATCCGCCTGAATATTTTGATATTCAATCTGTGAATCACTGGAAAAACGCTCAAATTCCAGCCTTAGGGTAGGATTTTCAAAATATACCGGAAGGGATTGAAGGGCACTTACCTCTATGGTGTTGACGGGAGGTTTGATCTGGTCAAAGTTCTCATACTCCTGTCCCCAGAAGATATTGCCGCTCCGTCTGTTATATTCCTCTATCGTCTGATATTTTTCTTTCAGCCAGCCGGAAAACTTCTTTTGACAAACAGGACAGTGACATCTACCCGATGCTTCCTGAGCAGGTTCATTATCAATCTGGAAACCGGATACATAAGGATTTCTTCCAAAACGTTCTCCAAGCTCTTTTGCGATCTTCCTGGAATATTCCCGGTAAGTAGGATTGTTATAGCAATAGAATCTCCTTCCGCCAAAGGGTCGCTTTTCTCCCCGGTTATCCACATAAAGCACTTCAGGATATCGGTATACCAGCCAGCTGGGCGGACAGGCCGTGGGGGTACAGATGATACTGCGAATCCCTGCCTCCCCCAGACGTTCTACCACATCTTCCAACCATTCAAACTGGTATTCTCCCTCCCTCGGCTCCATCCTGCACCAGGCGAATTCACCCATCCTCACGGTATTGATCTTTGATGCAATCAAAAGTTCTATATCATGTTCCAGCTCCTCCGGGCTTTTATGCTCCGGGTAATACGATACTCCGTACTGCATGTTCTCTCCTCCTGCTCATTCTGTCTTTCCTGGTTTATTCACCACTTCTATGGCTCTTAACCGAAAACAGTCTTATTCCTTGCCTGTGAAATAAACTTCTGTAGGTCTGCTTTTCTTCACCTCTTGATCCAGTGTCAGCACAACGATGGTATCCACCTCTGGTTCCATAATAGAATCCAGATTCACCTTGAATCCATCTTCCTTCTGTTGGAAAGGAAGCGCAGCCCCGTGATAGGTTCTGACAGATTCAATCTGGTATCCTTCCAGAGGAATCCAGGTATCAGAGCATTCCTTCGTATTTAATACATGGAGATAAATCTTGTTTCCTTTGGATGTGGTTCCATATACGGCGTCCACCGGCTCCACAGGGCCACCCCTGGTTCCATATACCGCCTCTCCATATTCTTTCAGCCAAGCTCCGATTTCTCTCATCCTGGTCTTGACCTCCTCAGAGAGTTTTCCATTTCGGTCCGGTCCTATATTCAACAGCCAGTTACCGTCCCTGCAGATCACATCCACCAGCATTTTGATCAGCCAATCAAAGTCTGAGACCGGATCGTCGGCCATCCATCCCCAGGAGCAGCCACTGCAGACACACATATTCTTTTCCCAGGGTACCGGCAAGATTTTTCCAGTGATTTCATGGGAACCTTCGTCGCAATAGAAGTCTCCCTCGTATCCGGAACGTGGGTTCAACAAGGTCTTTGGATTGTATTTTCGAACGATTTTATTTAATTCCACCGGTTCCCAGAACCATGCACTGGAGGTATCACTGCCTTTATGGGCTAGCCAGCTGCCGTCATACCACATGATATCCACAGGCCCATACTTACTGCATAATTCTTCCACCTGCCCATAACACTGATTTTTCATCGACTTCGCACTCTCAGGCAGACCTTCGGGATCGAAATATCCCGGAAATCTCCAGTCCATCGGCGAATAGTACAGCCCTACTTTCAAGCCCGCAGCCCTGGCGGCCTCCGTGTATTCCTTTACAAAGTCCCGCTTCGCACCTCTGTTATAGCTGTTAAATCCCTCGTAGCTTGCCATGCTGTCCCAGAGTGCAAATCCATCATGATGACGTGTGACCATGACCATATATTTCGCGCCGAACTCCTTGGCCAGATCAGTCCACTCCGTCATGGAGAAATCCTGGGGATTGAACTGATCTGCAAGTCCTTCGTATTCTTCCTTGGGTATCTTTTCATTGAAACGGGCCCACTCTCCCCTGCCCAGTATGGAATAGAGTCCCCAGTGGATAAACATACCCACCTTGGCATCTCTCCACCATTCCAGATCTTCCGGCTGAAGCTTTAGTTCGGGGCTTTTGACCCCGCCTAAGCTTTTCAGGTTGATGCTGCTTTTCAGCATGGATTTCAATTCTGCTCCCGTCATCTCTCTTGGTAATTTGGCTGACACTTTCTTTCCTCCCTATTCTTCATGATGTTGGGGTCAAAAGGTATTTTGACCCTGGTATCTTATTCATATAACCAGTCCAGAGTATCCAAGCCTTCTCCGCCCAGATTGGCATTTCTTGGTTTCATCTTTGTATGAACGTCTACGACTCCGGCGATCATAAAGGCTCCCGTTCCAAAGTAAATTTCATGGGTTCCCTTCTCATACCGATATGCATGGATATTGATGGGTGGGCAAGCTTCCGCCTTGATGGCATTGCCATAGACCACGGTAAGTCCTCCCCTGTCATCCGCATGGGTATTGGTCTCAAGATCAGGTAATTGCAGCCATTCCACACCTTTCGCATTCATATAGCCCACCAGCACATAGGAGTCCTGGGGCAGTTCCAGCTTTACGGTCACACCCTCTTCGATGGCGGCTCCAAGCCCCATTCGAACGCCGGTGAGATTGGTGAGTTCCGGTGCCAGATTTATGATCTTGCAGGAGCAGTCCGAGAAAACGCTGTCACCCTTCTTAATCTCGTAAGTCTCACAGCTTCCAGATCCCAGAAGCTGATAGGGTGCCGGCTGCAGAGGTTCTGCGGTCACATCCTGGGTATGGTCAGTGGGAAGGATTCCCTTCTTCAAGTCGGCCAGATGCTTCTGGAAATACTCCAGTTCCTTCTCATATTCAGGCAGACAAGATTGCCAGTGGCCGTAGGTCTCCCCATTTGGAAATGGGATTTTTCGCTGAGGAGTCTGCATACTGTTGGCATACAGATACGTCTTCTCAGTCAGCTTTACAAGTCTCCGGTATTCCTCCAGTGATTCTGCCATCAACTTTTCCGCCTTTTCAAGCAGTGCCACATCTCCACGGCATTTTTCATCCATGGTATATTTATAGCGCAAGATCTCCATGGCCGCCTCTATCTTCTTACAATAAGAGATTGTCATCTCATAGATGGCCTCGGTATCCGTATAAAGACGGGTTAACTCCTCATTTCCGCTGCCTTCCTCTTCCAGAACCTCCTTGCACAGAGCTCTGGCCTTTCTGGCATGGGCACTTACCTCCTGGATACAGTCATAGGGCGTTTCTCCCAGATGCGCTTCCCCGTTGATTTCCTTTTGCATATAATCATCCGGCTGCTCCCCTTTTCTGGCTACGGAATCCCATAATTCCTTATTGGGGCGGAAGCGGTTCACATTGGTGAACTGGCTCATGGTCATACCAAGGCTGAATGTCTGACGGTTACCTTCCGTAATTCCCACACGTCCCAGTAATTTGGGCGCGCATTGGGCCGCACTTTCCTGGGCTTTTAACAGCTTAGCCGCCGATTTATGAGAGATTCCATAGTGGCTTGCAAATACCTGAATCCAATGTTCTGTTTCCGTGTTCTCATCCCGTGTGGGATTCCATGCATAGCGAAACCATGCGGCAAACCAGATATAGTCACGATCCATCTGAAGCAGTCTTGGAGATGTCTTATCCGGTGCGTATGGCCAATCCCAGTAAAACAGCGGGTAAAGATGGAGACCATTACTGCCAAAGCGGCTCTGTCCCGCCTGGACACACTTCTGGATGTACAAAGGAGCGTTGAACTGGAATGGTTCCAGATCTGCAAGAATATGTACATTCATGATATGGGTAGTTCCAAGACCGGAAAGGGATTGGTGGATGGTCTGCCACTTGCCCTTGGGGTAATAGGTGGTCAGGCTCTCCCCATTGTATTTCCACATCGTGTATAGATTGGAATAGATTTCCTTTGCTTCATTCATGGCTCCAATCGGATCACAGTCATGTCCTCTTAGAATAATCGGAGGTTCTTCTGTAAGCCCAGCCTCCTTCACCCCATCTTTCACCCCGGGAATAATGGTGTCGATGAACCATCTGGTCTTGTTCTGTGCTCCGCGAAGGGCTTCTCCCAAACATACCATCAGGCCGATATGCGGAAAGGATTTGATGAATTCAGCAATGGTTTTCCTTGTATAATCTGCAACCAGTGGATGAATGTTGCTCTGCAGCAACTCCAGTCCATGTGCCTCTGCAAATGGCAGCGGAATATGAATGTTATAAAACTTCAGCACGACCCAGATACCACGCTTATCACACTCCTCGGTCAGCCAGCCGAACAGTGCTCTGTTCATCTCAAACTCTTCCTCGGTCACCTCCAGGGCTTCTGGATAATCCGGTACCTTCACCAGGGATGAAAATGGATGGCCGCTCCAGATATAGAGTACGTTGCAGCGCATATCCAGCAGCATATCCATGAATTTCGTCCACATCTCTTTATCATAGAACCAGGGAAAACGATCCGGAGTTATGGGATACTCATAGGTAAGTCTCGGGGCCTCCACCTTGGTTTTCTGCAATCCTACGGCGGGACCTCTCAGTTTAAAGACGGGAGCATCTCCAAATGTGATCTCTGCGGGAAACTCCCCGTCCCTTTCAATCCTGTCTTTTAATTCCATACAGCCATAAAGTGCCCCGGTATCACTTCCTCCGCTGATTACGGTCAACTCTGCCGGGCAGGTTTCGATATAGAACCCCTCACCTTCTGGCTCCTGGGTATGGAAAACCAGAATCTCCTGCTCTTTCAGCCACTGCAAAAAGTCATCCTCATTCTGAATGGATACATATATCTTTTTTCCTTCAATCAGCCTATAATCCTCAAAGGTTTCCGGCAAATCTGCAACTCTGACCTCATATCCTTTATCCTGCAACGCCTCTGTAATTCGTCTGATTCCTAGATCCATACGAACATTTTGTCTTTGAGCGTTCAATACTGTAACTGTTTCTATTCTCTTCCTCATGCTATCCTCCATGTATTTCTAGTCCTGGATTGGAGTACTGCCCCAATCCTCTTGAAAATTATCTATATTGAAACTCTGGTCACCTGTCCGCCCCGGCAAGAAATCTTCCATTCCTGTCCCAGACAGAAGATGGTCAGTTCCCGATTCTCAGGCGTAACTAGTTCCAGAGAAGCAATCTCTCCTTGCTTCCATTCCATGGTTAACTTCACATTGCCTTTCAGGCAGTATCCTCTGAGCACCCCATCCCTCCAGCGTTCGGGCAGGGCGGGTAAGAGATAGATCTTCCCCCCTCTTTCCTGCACCAAGGCCTCCAAGATGGCCTCTGCAATCCCGAAGTTACCATCAATCTGAAAGGGTGGATGAAGGTCCAGTAAGTTATCCTGAATGCAATTTAAAATCAGTTTTTCTATATGATTTGCCAAGGCCTCCCCGTCTTGAAGCCGTGAGGCAAAGCAGGCCAGCCAGGCCCGGCTCCATCCGGTGTGTCCGCCTCCATGTTTAAGCCTGTGAGATAACGTGTTTTTCGCCGCCTCAAAATACGCCTCTGCCTCCGGTGTAATCTCATATCCAGGATGGAGGCCATAGAGATGGGAGATATGGCGGTGACCGGGCTCCATCTCTTCATATTCTTCCATCCATTCCAAAAGCCTTCCACTCTTTCCGATTTTAAGGGGCGGTATCCGCTTCAGAAGGTTTTCCAGCAGTTCCCTGTCTTCTATCTGCTCTAATCCCAGAATATCCATGCCTTCCAGATAGGATTGAATCAACTGGCGTAAGATACTGTTATCCATGGCCGTCCCCATACATAGGGCCCCGGCCTCTCCGGTCTCTGCCAGATACGTATTTTCCGGTGATACCACAGGCCCTGTAACCAGACTTCCATCGGAAAGCTCGCAGAGATAATCTTCAAAAAACCGGATTGATTCACGCATCATCGGCATAGCTTCTTCCCTTAAGAAGTTCAGATCCCCGGTATATTCATAATGCTCGTAGAGATGAAGACAGAGCCAGGCTCCTCCCATCACCCAGTAAGGCGATGCATCGAAGATTCCCTCCGGCGAGGTACAGCCCCACACATTTGTATTATGATGGGCGCAAAATCCCCGGCTATGATAGAGTTTTCTGGCTGTCACCCTTCCATTCTTCTCCAATAATTTCAAGAGATGGAAAAGTGGTAGATGACAACTGGAAAGCCCTGATTTTTCCACAAACCAGTAATTCATCTGGGTATTGATGTTGATGGTATATTGGCACTGCCAGGGCGGCTCATAGGAGCCATTCCATATCCCCTGGAGATTGGCGGGCAAAAGGCAGTGACTGGAAGAAGCAATCATCAGATATCTGGCATATTGTAAGAGCATTCTGGTCAGATATAATTCTTCCGTCCGGATCCCCTCCCGATATCGCTGCAACAGCTCATCAGTGCTATAGGTTCCGATGTTCTCCTCACCCAGCTTTAAATCGAAGGTATCATATAACTCACTGTAATCCCTTAGATGTTCTTTATAGATTGCTTCAAATCCCGCCTCTTCGGCACGGTCGAGACGCTCTTTCACCACATCATATAAGGAATCATAGGCCTTTTGCCCTTTTTCCCGGCGCCCCTCCAGACAGGATTCATAGTCTGTCTGGGCGGCCAGATAAAGTACAACCTCCTTCTGATTCTTCACATAGGCGAAGTCTCCCAGCACCCCTCCATCATGGATTCTCACGGCACTTAAGTAATGCATGCCTCCCGGTCCGTTCTCACCCCAGCAGCCTACGTATCTTTCATCCAAAGTTCCGGTGAATTCTTCAAAGGGCTTCCTGCCGATATTGGCACTCATGGTGATATCGCCTTCTCCCTCCGCCCTCACCCGGATTGCCAGTACCTGATAGGCCTTACTCACAAAATATTCTCTTATGTATCTGGTTCCACCCAGCTCAAAAGACACTCTGGCAACAGCATGT
>DVNN01000018.1 GCA_018714325.1 Candidatus Pelethocola excrementipullorum | reverse complement strand
TGATTCTTCCTCGTATTTGTGCCTATACCTTAGCATGGTTTCTTCTAAATAAGAAGGTTGAAGTTTTATCCACCTGTACAGGTGAACATATATATGTAACTATAGATATAATGATACCAGGGTCAAAAGGTCATGCTTTTCATGCTTGCATGAAAAAGCATGAGTTTAGGACCCGCAAAACATGAGAAAGTAGCCCGAGTAGGGCGGATTTCGAATGTTTTTAGATTGCGAGAGCACAAAGTGCGTAGCAATCCGTAGGTATCATGGGGGCAAAATACCTTTTGACCCCAACATCATAGATATAATTAATTAGAAAGGCTGCAATTATGAATTTTATATTTTTCTTTCCTGATGAAATGAGCGCGGGAACCTTATCTAGTTATGGCAATCCTTATTGCCGAACCCCTCATCTCGATAAACTTGCCTCGGAAGGCACTTTATTCGAAAATTGCTTTGTACAAAATCCGGTATGTTCCCCTTCCCGATGCAGTCTCATGACAGGTACCTACGTACATAATAGGGGGCACAGAACACTTTGGAATCTGTTAAAAAAAGATGAACCCAGCCTTTTCCGCTATCTGAAGAATGCTGGCTACCAGATAAGATGGTATGGAAAAAATGATTTGTATTCTAAAGAATATCTGGAAGAGATTTGTACCGATATAGAAGAAAAAAGAAAGGAAAAGGATTCTTTCTCAGTTACTTTCGATTCCACAAAAAATCACTTTTCTTCAGACGAGCCGGGATTTCACTCCTTTTGGTTTGAGAACACCACGTCAAATGAGGATGGAAATATACCGATTGACCCTGATGTGGCGAAAGCCATCGGGTTTTTAGAATCCTTTACAGAGAATGACCCCCCCTTTTTTCTCTACCTTCCGATCGACATGCCCCATCCGCCCTACTGTACCATGGAGCCTTTTCAGAATATGTATTCCCCAGAAGATTTGAAAGACACCTTACAGGATCCTCTGGACGGCAAACCCTCCTATGAAGCATTAATCCGAAAATACCGTCATCTGGAACATCTGCCCAAAGAGCTGTTCGCCCATATTTACTCAATTTATCTAGGCGCCTGCAGTTACGTGGATTATTTGTTTGGAAAATTAGATGAAACACTGGAAAAATGCGGACTAAAAGAAGATACAGTCATTATCTTTTCTTCTGATCACGGTGATTGGCATGGCATGCGCAAACTGGTGGAAAAGTGGCCCAATGCCATGGATGATGAATTACTTCACGTTCCTTTGATCATGCGTATACCGGGTGGGAAGAAAGGACATATCGTAAAAGAGCAGACCGAACTCTTCGACATCATGGCAACCGTTCTGGATCTGGCGAAGCTTCCTTGTAAGCACACCCATTTCGCCCATTCCCTGGTCCCCCAACTCCATGGCGCCAAAGGAGATCCTCAGCGTTTCGTGTATAGCGAGGGTGGATATGATACCCATGAACCGCACTGCTTCGAGGGATATTCCGGCAGGGGCGGAATCAATACCGATGACCCCATCGCCTCCATCTATGCTCCGAAACAGATGCAGCAGCAGGAACACCCGGAAAGCGTCTGCCGCACTGTTATGATTCGCTCTTTAGAATTCAAACTAGTTCGTAGAACCTCAGGGGAAAATGAGATGTATGACTTACAAAATGATCCCTTGGAGACACGCAATCTCTATCATGATAATCAATTTGAGGATCACCGCCGGGAATTGGAAGACAGATTACTGGACTGGTACCTGCACACCTCTGATACCGTCCCGTCTGAAGAAGACTCACGTAACTTTTAAGACCATGATGTGGTAATTTTTAGGAAATGATTTATGAAGTTATTTATGTTAACATAAGATAAAGCGTTTGGGGGGAATCGAAATGTTTTATTTATTACTTTCATTGTTTTTGCTCATCATCTTTATGTTGCTCCAAAACAGGAAGAAGAATCAAAATTATCCCGTTGTCTTGATTCTTCCTTATTTTGTTTCACTTTTTAGTATTATATTATATGTATCGAAAGACACCTATTACTATCACCTGATGAAAAATTACTTCTACCTCCCTGATTACTTTTGGAGATGGCTCTTTTTCATCAAATTAGATAAGGCACATATTATCCGCTTAATGAATATTTCCAGTTTAAGCATACTAATCATAAGTACGTATTTTGTTATCCGATTATATACATATCGTTCCTCCATGGTAAAGTTACTTAAGAATGTGAAGATAATTATTTGGATCTATTGTATCTTCCAGGCTATTATTTTTGACCCCTTTATCAACAGGACAATGTACTATTGGCTTTACCCTGATTACTTAGACGTATACCATTACTCCCTGGTGGAGAATACCATTTATGCCATCACTCATGCAATCAATATCCTGATTGTAATCGCCTGCCTGTTATGGTTGATTTACGTATTACTGAAAGCGCCAAAGCTAAAACTGTTTCGTTTTCACCACTTATTTTTATTATTGAGCTACGGGACATTAACCTATGTATATATTTACTTTATCTCTTCTTGTCCCAATTTTTATTTGAAGTTTTCTAAAATTTCGGGGATCTATTCATTCCGCTCGATTCCCCTTGGAAGCAATGCCCTTATTTATAGAGCCCTTCCTTATATCCTGATACCGGCCGCAGGTATCATCGTATACTGTGTTTACATGCTTACAAAGTTGTCCGGTCAGGATTATCTGAAAGAACTTCGAATTTCGAAAGAAATCAGTTCTTCCGAAACCACCTCTAAGATTTTTTGTCATTACATTAAAAATGAGGTTCTGGCAATCCAATCAGAGGCGGAAGCGCTTCGGGACACCTTTCAGGGGCAAAATTCTTTAGATAATATTCTATACCGCTGCGACGCCCTTTATAAACGCATTGACGAGATACACCGCAGTACGAAAACCAGCGAATTAAACCTTAAGTGGTATTCGCTGCAAAATCTGATTGAGGAAACACTCTCCTTATTTTCAAAGGAGAGGGCGACCAATCATATAGAACTAAATTTCCCATCCCATCCAATTGGGGCTATGATCGATCCTGTTTACATGGAACAGGCTCTTCATAATATCCTGCGCAATGCCTTCGATGCCATGGAAGATCTACCCATTGGCGCCAGAAAACTAGATATTACCTTAGAAACTGCCAACCAATGGATAAAGATCGATATTCGCGATAATGGAAAAGGCATCTCCGAGGAAAATCTGGAGAATATCTTTCTACCCTTTTACTCCTCCTACCCCTATTCAAAACATTGGGGTGTGGGCCTGACGCTGACCTACAAGGTGATCCATGCCCATGAAGGCAAGATCATGGCGGACAGCTCCCTGGGCACTGGAACAACCATCGAAATTCTGCTGCCCAAAATCACATAAGAATCTTCCCAGAAAGGAATTACAGATGGATCATAAGATTAAAGTATTAATTGCAGAAGATATCGAACCTATCCGAAAGCGCTACGTCACTATTTTAGAAAAATGTCCTGATATCCAGGTCGTTGCCGATGTGGATACCGGAGCTGCTGCATATCTCGCTGCCCAAAAATATGCTCCCGATGTCATCCTCATGGATATCGAAATGGAGTCCAAAGACGCCGGAATCCGTGCCACTGGGAAAATTTTAGCGGAAATGCCAGAACTCAAGATTGTCATCTTGACCGTTTACGAAGAGGATGAGATGGTCTTTTCTGCCTTTCAACTGGGCGCATGCGACTATCTTATGAAAAATGCCTCCAATGAAGTTATCGTAAACGCCATCACCTCGGCATATGAAGGGCGTTCCCCCATACGTCCGGAAATTGCCCATAAGATCCGCTCCGAATTTCGCCGTGTCAAAACATACGAGAGCAGCTTTTTATTTATGCTCAATATTCTCTCTACCTTAACACCGAAAGAGCTGGATACCTTATACCTTCTCTCAAGCGGTTTCAGCAAAAAGGAGGTCTGTAAGATGCGCTTCATCGAACTAAGCACCGTAAAAACTCAGGTGAACAGTATCTTGAGAAAATTCAAGAAAAGAAAGATTGCAGAAGTAATCACCACAGAGGCTGAACGTCAGTTACTGGGGACGATTCTAAATAATAAACAACCTTGAACTTACGGCAACCACGTAAACACGATCTCTTAAAACACGAAAAGCTACCAACTCTCCTGGTTAAGTTGGTAGCTTTTGATACTTCACTTCTATAAATCATCCACCAAGGCACTGCTCTTAGCGTAGGCAGTGCTGCGGGCCTCGAAAAAGTCAGTCTTGATCATATTCGCATTGCTGAACTGGCTTACCCATGACATACTGGGTGGCTCCACTTCATGTCCTTCATAGATATGTTCAAATCCCAGATTACTGCACCGCAAATTCCCAAGATACTGAATATAATCGGTGATCATATCCTGCGTCAGTCCCTGGACATCGTTGCCGATCACATAATGTCCCCAACGGATTTCCTGTTCACAGCCATCCTTGATCATGGCCCTATACTCCTCAATCTTCTCGGGAGTAAAGAGTTGAGGTTCTTCTTTTTTAAGTTCCACGATAATATTCCTAAATAGCCATAGATGAATATTTTCATCCCGATTGATATATCGAATCTCCTGCACAGATCCCGGCATCCTGTTATTTCTTCCCAGATTATAGAAGAACATAAAGCCGCTATAGAAGTAGATTCCTTCCAGAATATAATTCCCTACGATGGTCTTCATTAAATTCTCCGGTGTTTTTTCCTCCTGGAAAGCATTATAAATATTCCCTATGAATGTATTTCTCTCCAAGAGATGTTTATCGTTCCTCCACTCATAAAGCACTGCATTTCTCTGCTGTGGTTCACAGATGGTATCCAGCATATAACTATAACTCTGACTGTGAACCGCTTCCTGGAACGTCTGAATCGCAAGGCAAAGGTTGATCTCATTGGCCGTGATATACTCCCCTACCGTCGGCAGGTTCGCTGTCTGGATGCTATCCAGGAAAATCAAGAACGATAGTATCTTATCGTAGGCCCTTCTTTCAGGTGCCGGCAGATGAGGATATTCCTTAACATCCATTCCCAGATTAATCTCTTCCGGTACCCAGAAGTTATTCATCGCCTGTCGATACCAGTCACTGACCCATTTGTACTTCATATTATTAAAGTCATTTAGGTTGGTGGTATTCCCTCCTATCATACGTCTATTGATCACATCTATGTCCCCTTGGGGGTTAAATAATAATTTCTTCTTTAATTGATTCATTTTGCTCCCTTTCCTCAGTACAACTCCGGTTATTGCTGCCATGGATTACTTCCATAGCATGTATACATCAAGATGAACAAGCATCACAATCATCCACTTCCAGACTCTTGGAACGGATATAGTAGATTGTCTTCACCTTCTCTTCCCAGGCCTTGATATACAGATTCAAGACTCCTCTAAATGAGTACTCATTGGTGATGTATAGGTTCATACTCTGTGCCTGATCGATATGCCTTTGTCGAACCCCATTTGCTCTTATGGACCACATTTGGTCGATGTAATGTGCATTCTTATAGTACCAGAAGGTCTCGGAAGACAGATCTGGCGCCACCCTTGGAATTAACCCGCTTTTCTTCTCTTCCAGAAAATAACGATTCATTACCGGATCTAATCCAGCCGTGGTACCCGCAAGGATACTGGTGCTGCTGGTTGGGGCGACAGCCACAAGATAGGCATTCCTAAGCCCCTTCTCCTTCACATCTTCTTTAAGCTTCAGCCATCTGTCAGAGGTATAGTTCCTCTTCTCGAAGTATGCGCCGGTCTGCCAGTCACTACCTTCAAAATAATCATAAGACCCTTTTTCTCCGGCGATTTCATTGCTTGCCGTGATGGCAGCATAGTTAATATCTTCAAATACCTGATCCACGAAGGTAAGATGTTCTTCACTCTCCCAGCGAATCTTATGTTTTGCAAGCATATGATGATATCCGCTGACTCCAAGTCCAACCGGACGGTACTTTTGATTGTTGATCTTAGCGTAGGGCAGAGGGAAGAAATTCAAGTCAATGACATTATCCAGGGCCCTGACAACACTCCTTGTGATATCCATGATCTCCTGTGTGTTCTCAACCTCGATATTGCCTAAGGATAAGCTTGCCAAATTACAGACAACGAAATCGCCTGGCTTGGTCACAGTCACTACCACAGTCTCTCCATCCACGGTCTCAATTCTCTGATCCACGGCTTCAATTGCACTCATATTTTGGGCGATCTCCGTACACAGGTTGCTGCAGTAGATCACCCCTTTATGGCTATTGGGGTTAGCCCGGTTCACATGATCCCTGTTAAAGGTAAAGGGAGTTCCGGTTTCCACCGCACTCTTAATAATAAGGCGAATCAAGTCTTTGATAGGAATCACTCTCTTGCTGATCCGATTGTCATCCACACATTCCAGGTACTTCATCTCCCACTCTTCACCAAAACTGTCTTCCAGAGAATAACCTTTTACGGTTTTAACCTCATGGGGACACATCAAATACCAGTCGCCTTCAATATTCTCTTTGGCCATCTTCCAGAAATAATCGGGATAGCATACGGCCGGGAATACATCGTGGGCCTTCATCCTGTCATCTCCGTTATTGGTACGCAGGGCCAAGAATTCCGGCAGATCTTTATGCCAAACGTCCAGATAAACAGCCACAGCTCCCTGTCTCATGCCCAGCTGGTCTACGGCAACAGCCGTGTCATTGGCCAATTTGATCCAGCGGATAACCCCGCCAGCAGCACCTTCAAATCCTCGGATACTACTTCCACTGGCCCGTACTTTACCAAAATACATCCCCATTCCGCCGCCAAATTTACTCACCTTCGCGAAGTTATCAATGCTCCTATAGATGCCATCCAGACTATCCGGTACTGTGTCTATGAAACAAGAAGATAACTGCTGGTATGGTTTTCTTGCATTAGAAAGGGTCGGGGTGGCCATGGTCACTTGAAGTTTGCTCAGCATATCGTAAAATTTGCGCACCCACTCATTTCTATTCTTCTTCTCCAGCATAGCCAGATGCATGGCGATTCCCAGGTACATTTCCTGAATATCCTCCAAGGGCACGTTGGAGCGGGAATGGATCACATATCGCTTTATCAATAACTCCAAACCAGAATAATTCAACAATTCATTCCGTGAATGATCCATATAGGTCTCAAAGAGATCAATCTCTTCCTTTGTATAGTGTTCTAAGATATAGCTTCCATATAACCCTTCTTTGGTTAAATACTCCACCTTTTCATAGAAATTATGTATTCCTCTGTTTTGGATATCCTCCCTAAGCCTTAATTCAAATTGGATCAAAAGAAGCCTCCCCGCTATGAACTCCCATCTGGATGCTTCCTGGGTGGTTAGCTCTACCGCCGCCTTAATCAACATTGTGAGCTTATCTTTTATATTCATATCAGGCTTATAGAATGCCAGGAACTTCGTCCTCAGATGTTCTAAACTGTAAACCTCATCCTTAAAGTCTTTTTGGATTTTTTTCAAGACTTGATTTAAAACCGGCAGTTCCTTAAAGTAATTCTCAATCTCTTTTCTTGCTTTTCTCATCCTGCTTCTATCTTCCCGATATAGGATATAGCTTTTCACTTCTTTGTAGTAGTTCTCTTCCATCAGAGTCTGTTCTACCTGATCCTGTATCATCTCAACTTGAACTTCTCTTCCGCCGGAAGATATGTCCATGATCTTTTCCTGGATCTCAGACATCAATTTGGCGTATTCTTCCTCTTCTAGTTTAGTCCCCACACTAAGAAAAGCTAATTGTACTGCATTCTTAATCTTATCGATACAAAATGGCTCATAACTTCCATTTCTCTTCACTATATTCATTCAATTATACCTCTTCTATCTCTCTTTTCTTCGCGCACTCTACCAAATCTAGTGCTTTCATCAACACTATACTACAATATATAGATTACCTCAAGAATGTTTTTGCACAAAATTGTACTAAATAAGTATACAATTTTCTCCATCCCAATATTATGTCACCGAACTTCCTCCTATCTGCAATATCCGTCTCTATCAATAGACAATTTTCATGGGCAAATGGTAGATTTTCTCAATAAAAATAATATACTTGCGCTTTTCAATTTTAAGTAGTATAATAATTAATATATAAATAGTTAAGCACTTAATTATTAGGAGGTGAACAACTTGGGGAATTCCTTAAAGGATAGCTTCATCAGTGCTTCCTTTCGATTCAAAAAGGTGGATGCCTGCTTTCCAACAGAATGTTGCATCCCACTGAGTGAATGGGTGGTTATGGATAAGATAACAAATGGCTGTGTATGTTCCAGCAGCAGGCTCAACGTATCCGAGATTCAGACCTGTATGCATCTATCCAAACCTGCGATATCCCAAATACTTAATTCTTTAGAGAAAAAGGGATACATTATCCGGGATATCGACTTAAGCGACCGGCGCAAAATATACGTTACGGCAACTGCCGATGGAAGCAAAGTTCTAAAAAAGACTAAAACCTCATATGAACAGGTATTACAAGAGGTCGTTACCCAGTTTGGTGAAGAGGATATGCTTAATCTGATAGAATACCTCAACCGTCTCGTAGATATCTATGAACAGGTAGATCAAAGCAGAAAAAAATAACATCCCCTAAATTCCAAAGGCGGAAGATTATTATAGATAGTAAGGAAGTAAGTTTCGATAACTCATATAGGAAAGGAGTGATTTGAATGAAATGCCAACATTGTCATCAAAACGAAGCTACACTTAGCTTTGTCGTTAATTGGATGGGTATAGAACAAGAGGTCCATATCTGCGAAGAATGTGCAGAAAAATGGAGACAGTATGCAACTGCTGCACAGCAACAACAGCGTTACGCATGGAATCAGATGGGAGGAAATGGCTGGATGTATTATCAAAACCAAGGTAAGGTAAGGGATTTGGGAAACAGCCCATTCTTACACGCCGCCAGCAATGATATCAAAAAGAGGCGCCGGCTCAACGTGCTCAGGTACCAGTTGAAGCAGGCCATTCTTTCAGAACAATACGAAGAAGCCGCCAGGCTTCGTGATGAGATAGGAAAAGAAGAAAAGGAGGTATTGGCTTATGAGTAAAAAAAGACCATTTGATCAACAGACCAGAATCCTGCTCCGAAGAGCCATGACCCTGGCTTCTGAGATGGAACATGGCTTCGCAGGCAGTGAACATATCCTGCTTGCAGTCAGCGAAGAGAAAGACAGCAGTGCAGCAAAAGCCTTGTTGAAGGCGGGCTTCGACGATAAATTGATTGGGGATTTGATTCGTGAATACGACGATGATGCCGCAAAGGCTACCAGAGGCTTCATCATCAACTTAAGCGAGGAAGCTGAGCGGGTACTGGAACTTGCAGAAGAACAGGCCGATAAGCTTCATCATGAATCAACAGAGCCAGAGCATATCTTACTGGCAATTCTATTGGAAAAGAACAGCGCGGCCAACCAGCTGTTGAGTTCAGGCGGTGCTGATCCCGACAAAATCATCAAGGATTTGATGGATGAGATGGGTACCGGATGGCCAAAAACCATGACCGAAGCGCCTAAGCAAAAAGAGGTCAAGACACAGACACTGGATCAATTCAGCACCGATTTCACCAAAATCGCCATGGCCGGAGGATTTGACCCCGTAATTGGGCGGGATAAAGAAATCCGGAGAGTGGTACAGATTCTGTCCAGAAGAACCAAGAACAACCCTGTCCTCATCGGAGAACCAGGTGTTGGGAAGACAGCCATCGGGGAAGGGCTGGCACAGCGGATTGCCGAGGGTTCCGTACCCAGGAATCTGCTGGATAAAAGAATTCTATCCCTGGATTTAAGCAAGATGGTGTCCGGAACAAAATACCGGGGAGACTTTGAAGAACGCATCAAATCCTACCTGGAAGAGGCAAAGGCCGCAGGCAATGTCATCATATTCATCGATGAGCTGCATACCTTAATCGGTGCCGGCGCATCCGAAGGATCCATGGACGCGGCAAACACCCTGAAACCAGCATTGGGAAGGGGCGAGATCCAAGTCATAGGCTCCACCACTCTCAATGAATATAAAAAGCATATAGAAAAAGACGCGGCTCTCGAACGAAGATTTCAGCCGGTGATGGTCAATGAACCTTCACTGGAAGATACCACCTTAATTCTTAAGGGAATTAGAGAAAAATATGAAGAGTTCCATGAACTAAAGATCACAGATGAGGCCATAGAAGCCGCTGTGGAGATGTCCGGACGTTATATCCAGGATCGATTCCTGCCAGATAAAGCCATAGACCTGATAGATGAAGCTGCAGCCAGCGTAAAAGCCGACAGCATGATCGTCCCCCCACACCTCAAAAAGATGGAGGATGAAATTCATTCCCTGCAGAACCAAAAACAGCAGGCCATAAGTAATCAGGACTTTGAAGAGGCGGCAGCTATTCGTGACCGGCAGCAAGAGCTTAGAAACCAGCTGGAACTTCAAAAGGAAGTGTGGAGCGGCACCAGATGCCATGAAATCGGAGCCGAAGATATTGCCGCCATCGTATCTCAGTGGACCGGCGTTCCAGTTACCATGTTGACGGAGGATGAAAGTCAGCGATTGATGCGGCTGGAAGATACACTTCACAAACGTGTTATCGGCCAGGATGAGGCTGTCCGTGCTGTAGCAAAGGCCATTCGCCGCAGCCGAACCGGAATCAGAGCTCCCCAACGCCCCATCGGTACCTTCTTGTTCCTAGGTCCTACCGGCGTAGGTAAGACCGAACTTTCTAAGGCACTGGCAGAGGTTATGTTCCAGGATGAACATGCAATTATCCGTATTGACATGTCAGAATACATGGAAAAGCATACCGTATCCAAATTAATCGGCTCACCTCCAGGTTATGTAGGCTATGAGGAAGGCGGACAGCTTACAGAACGAGTGAGACGTAAACCATACAGCATCGTATTATTCGATGAGATTGAAAAGGCTCATCCCGATGTCTGGAATGCTCTTCTCCAGATTATGGATGATGGAAGGCTGACCGATGGTCAGGGAAGAACCGTTGATTTTAAAAATACAATTATCATCATGACCTCCAACGTTGGGGCAAGGGATTTGGCCAACAAAAAAACACTGGGCTTCTCAGCCTCAAATAGAGACGCTGAAGTTCAGACTGCAGACGATATGAAATCCCGAATCATGGACGAACTTAAGAACACCTTCCAGCCTGAGTTTTTGAACCGTCTGGATGATACCATCATCTTCCACCAGCTGGATAAGGAACACATCCACGCCATCACCATTAAGATGCTGGAAGACCTGAAAACTCGTACCAAGGAACTAGGATTTAAATTAAAAGTAGATGATAACGCAGTTGAGATTCTGGCTGATCGAGGTTTTGATCCAATCTACGGCGCCCGCCCACTTCAGCGTGTCATACAGTCAACACTGGAAGATGCCATCGCAGAGAAGATGCTGGAAAATACCCTCTCAGATGGTGACACCCTGGTTGTAACCGGAAAAGATCAGAAAATCGATGTAAAGGTAAGAAAAAAACGGGTTAAGACACCGGCCACAGTTTGATATAATCTGCAGACGGACGGAAGGTACGACCTTCCGCATCCGGTATCAAACATATTTAAATTGGTGTTTTAGAATAGATAAGGGATGCCTTTAACCTGGTATCCGTACAAAAGGACTGGTTTATCGCAGCGCGATAAACCAGTCCTTTTTCGTATCTATTCACTTTAAATCTTATGAATCTTCCTGACAATGTAGTTCAAGTTTAAGCTGATTGAATATCTTAGTCAATTCATCCAGCTGAGTCATGAGCATCGACATGTTCTCTTCCCCAAACCGTCCGAATAACTCACAGAGCATCTGGTCATACAAATTCATAGACTCCGCCAGCACCTCATCTCCCGCCGGAGTGGTGGTCACCGAAATCTTTCTCCTGTCCTGGGGATTAATTTGCCTGGTGATATAACCCTTTTTCTCCAGAGAATTCAGAATCTGAGATACTGCCGGCTTTGTGATATGGAGATTCTCCTGAATCTTGGAAACATTAAAGTCCTTATTGGCGCAAGAACAGCCTTTTGATATAGTCTCCATGATTATCAGTTCATTCATCTGAATTTCACATTCTATTGGAAATGATGCGCTCATCTTCTTGAAATGCATCAAAGTGCTTAAAAATTGTCTTTTTAGAGAGTTGTCCATTCCACCATCCCCGCTGTTCCTGTCTCTTTCGTAATATCCTCATTGTAGCATACATTAAGAGTGGCCGCAATAAACACATTCCACATAAGACATCATACCCTAGGGACTTCAGGGTATATATGCATCTAATTTCCGCTTTTTATTACTTATCGTATTCACATACTTCAACACAACTTTCCAGGAGCCCTTCCCTGCCCAATAGAGCAGAGCACCTAATCCTAAGGTTGCAGGAAGTTGTAAAAGCGGGTGCAGGGAATAACTACCTATTTTGAAAGAAACAA
>DVNN01000244.1 GCA_018714325.1 Candidatus Pelethocola excrementipullorum | reverse complement strand
TCGATGGAAGAAACAAGTGAAATCCAAATATAGTGCAAAAGATTCCGGATATCAGACAAGTATTCCTGGATAATTCTTGATATTATGAAAATATAAACAATTGGATTGCCCTTAGCGGCGGTGCTGTATTGAAATATCATAGAGGAGGATTTGCAGGATGCAGTATAAGAAGGATTGGGAGGCAACGAAGCAAAGATTTGAGGATTACTGGAAAGGAGAGAATACTGGCAGACCTATTATGCGGGTTACCGGTGTGAAACCAGGACATTATCCTTTTGTGATGCCACCGGAGATTAAGTCCAAAGATCTGGATGAGAAATATATGGATCCGGAGAGCATCGTGAGGCGTTATCGTTATTATTGTGATACACATGAATTCCTTGGGGAGAGCTTCCCTAATCTGAATGCTGATTTTGGTCCGGGATCTGTGGCGGCGTATCTGGGTAGTGATATTACTTTTCAGGATAATACAGTCTGGTTTGACTCCTGTGTGAAAGACTGGGCGTCTTATCCGGAATTGAAATTTGATCCGGAAAATAAATGGTTTAAGAAACATATCTGGCTTTTTGATGAGTGCAAAAAGTTGATTAAGGACGATTTCCCTATTGCAATACCGGATTTGATGGAGAATGTGGATGTACTTGCGTCACTTCGGGGAGCTATGGATTTGCTTTATGATATGATAGAAGATGAGGATGAGATCAAAAAGAGAGTGCAGCAGGTGACAGATTGTTACCAGCAGTACTATGATGCATTCTACAAATATGCCAGCTATGAGGGCGGAAGCGCCTATACGGTGTTCCAGATCTTTGGAAGCGGTAAGACCCAGAAACTCCAATGCGATTTTTCTGCCCTGCTTTCACCGGATTACTTTAAGACTTTCGTGATGGATTCCTTAAAACAGGCTACTTTGGAATTGGATCATGTGCTGTATCATCTGGATGGACCGGATGCCATTAAACATATGGATGATTTGATGGAAGTGGATGGAATCGATGCACTTCAGTGGACCAGTGGAGATCATGGCCCAGATGGAACCATGGAAGAATGGGATGTGATCTATGACAAGGCGAGAGCGGCAGGAAAACAGCTCTGGGTGAAAGTGTATACAGGAGAATTAAAGGACTGGATACGCAATACAGACAGAATTGTCAAGAAATATGGATCCAAGGGCTTGTATCTGTACTTCGATGACATGCCTCTCGATCATGCAGAAGAGCTGATGGATTATGCGGAAAAGAATTGGAGTGACGTGAAGGGTACGTTTTGACAATAAGATAAACTGAGTTCAGAGTCATTTTATATGGCCGTGATACTGGGAAAATACGATGTATTGAATCCCGGTATCACGGCCATTGTCTTTTAAGTCAACTTTTTCAATTTGATTTCCCTGCGGTATGCATTGGGGGAGGTTCCATATCTGCTCTTGAATTGCCGATTAAAGTAGGTTTGACTGGAAAATCCTGCCTTATCCACGATATCTTTTAGTTTCATATCAGTGGTTTCTATGAGGTTTGTCGCGTATTTCAGCCGCTCTTCGTTTAGATAATCGTTGAAATAAAGGCCAGTCTGCTGACGAAAGATGCTTCCCAGATAGGAAGGGTGCATCTTGAGCTTGGCAGCCAGGGTTTTGAGAGAAATCTCCTTATCGGAGAATTCATGAACGGCTGCAATTACAGCATCAACACAGGGATAGGTAGCTGTCTGGGTTTCCTGCTTTTTCTGCAGGATATGGAGACAGGTATGTATATAAGCATCCAGATAGCTGAGAATAGAATCTCGGTTCAAGGATTTAAAATCAATGGATTCCAGAATTTTTATGATTTCTGACTCCGGCTGTGTATCCGTGGTTGTCTGATAGATCCCCCAACTTATGATACTCAGGAAAACTGCACGGTGTCTGGACGGAGACAAGGATGACAGGAGCTGGTTCATCTGCCGGAGATAATCCTCTTTGGAAATGTCTGAAAAGTCCTGCTCAATGATGCTGAGAACCGAGACCGCAAGTTCCATATTCTTGTGAGTGATTCCCTTCATCGAGGTATGGGCCAGAAATACGTATTTGGACGCGTTTCGATAGCTGTCGCTCACGTCTTCGTAATTATCCACGGTGTTTCCGGTGGAGAGGAAGAAGGGGAAATTCAGTGCGATTCTGGCCTTGTCCATCTGAGCAAGCAGATTCCCAATGGTATGTGATTCTTCGGGGCTGCTGACGATGCAGACCAGGCAGGTTGGGGTCTCGAAGTAAAAATGGGTGATATAAGTACCCACGAATAAGGTCAGCAGATAATCGAAGAGCGCGGCCATCTTTTCCTTCCCATGCTCTTCAAGGGAAGGGGGAGATTTAAACATCATAACCGTATAATTATCTAGATAGAGATTGACTCCCAGCATCTGAGCACGGGTGATGAATTCATCTTCGCTTAAGCTTCCCTTCACCCAGTTCTCCACGAAATTACTACGGAAAGTCAGCATTGTGGATCCATAGGTGCCGGAGAGTTCCGCGCGCTCCTGAATATGGGCTGCGATATGACTGATGGATTCTGTCAGTTCATTGGGGTCCAAAGGTTTCAAGAGGTAATTTTCGGCCCCATGGCGCATGGCCGAGCGGACATACTCAAAATTATCATAGGCGGAAAGCACCAGAATCGAAATCAATGGATTGATTTCCCGGGCTTTTTTTATGAGATCAATGCCATTCATCTGAGGCATTGAGATATCTGTGATTAATAGATCGGTTGGATGGTTTTCCAAAAAATCCAGGGCATCACAAGGATTTGTCGTACAGTTGCTAAGTTCAAAATTAAAGCCAGACCAGTCGATGGCGGCCTTGATGCCATCCAATACAAATGATTCATCATCAACAATTACAGCGCGATACATATGGATCCCTCAGTTCTTTTGTTATTTATGAAATAAAATATCTCAATTTCATCCTAAGGGATAATCATTTTGAAGTCAAGATTATAAAATCAAATTATATTTTGATGATATTATATTCTTCATATAATTGCTGCCTGTAATCCATATCTTCCGTAAGGCGGCGAATATCTTCGA
>DVNN01000243.1 GCA_018714325.1 Candidatus Pelethocola excrementipullorum | reverse complement strand
TCAGATCATAGACATAGATTTTATCCCACATTGCTTCAGGGATTCTGCTCTTTGAAGAAAACTGACTCCCCTCCGCCTGTTCCAGCGTTATGAAGTTGTTATTATCCAGGGTGACTGCTCCGCTTATCTTTACAGCCTCCCCCTCATACGCGGAATAGGAAATATACGAATGTTCCCCGGTAATTTTGATACTTTCCGGAACCCTGTAAGTACCCTCCCGAATATACACCATACCTGGATTCTTAGGTCCAGTTCTGCCTTTCAGACTGTCAGACGCGGTCTGGATATTGGAAAAAGGATCGTCTATGGTACCTGACGCACCCTCCCTCCCATCTAATGATACATAAACCGTATTCTCTTTAGATGCTGACTTTTTGTTTACTCCGCCCCATACGGATGAAACTGGCAGCGATGAAAAAGTAACCACAACAGCCAGTAATGTTGCTAATATTTTTTTCCTCATACCTTCTCTCCTTATCTAACACTCAACCTTTTACCGCTCCCACGGTGAGCCCCTTTACAAAATACTTCTGGAAAAATGGGAAGATCACCAACATTGGCCCAGCGGCCAGTATACAAAGAGCCATTCTGGCTGTTTCACTTGGCAGACTAGCCAGATCAATGGATATGTTTCCAGCCTGCATGGATGTACTCAAGTACTGGATATTATTCATGATTCTATAAAGGTAAAACTGCAGGGAGTTAATGTTGGGGCTATCGATATAAAGCATGGATTGATACCAGTCATTCCAATAGGTAAATGCGATAAACAGCCCCACAGTGGCCAAAGCAGGTTTGGAAATTGGCACGATAATCTTAAAAAATGTCTTCACTTCCCCTGCTCCATCGATCTTCGCCGCCTCTATTAAAGAGGTAGGAATATCGGCCAGGAATCCCTTCATCAAAAACACATGCCATGGCATGATAATATAAGGAAGCATCAAGGACCATATCGTGTCTTTCAGATTATAATATTTCGTCAACATGATGTAGGTAGGAACCAGCCCTCCATTAAACAACATGGAGAAAAATATCATGAACGCAAACACTCTTCCAACCTTAAAATCCTTTCGGGCAATAACATAGGCCAGCATAGTGGTCACCAGCAGGCTGACCGCCGTTCCAAACAGTGTGACGAATATGGTAACCCCATATGCACTGATAATCGCCTTGGGGCTTTCAAATATGTACTTGTAAGCTTCCAGGGAAAATCCTCTTGGAAGCAGGGAATATCCTTCTTTCGTAAGCCTTATCTCATCGGAAAATGAGGCGGCCAGAATATACAATATGGGAACCACACAAAACAGGGCTAGTAAAATAAATAAGAACGTTAGAATCCTGTCAGCCCTTTTCTCTTTCTTGCTCTGTACCATACCTACACCTCCTTAAAACAATGCATAGTCTTCATTGCGTTTTTTCACAATCAAATTCGTTACCAGTACCAGGATAAAGCCAACCACTGACTGATATAGTCCCACCGCGGATGACATTCCGATATTACCCATAACTCTCAACATACGGAATACATAGGTGTCGATTACATCCGTCACCGGATAGAGAACACCGGAATTCCTTGGCAGGAACCAAAACATACCAAAGTCCGCATAGAAAATCTTTCCGATCATAAGCAGTGCCATCAACACGATAGTTGGCATCAGATGGGGAAGACAGATAAAGCGGATTCTCTGAATCTTCGTTGCACCGTCGATGGCGGCAGCCTCATGTTGGCTGATATCCATTCCCATAAGGGTGGCATAGAAGATCAAGGCATTATATCCCACATGTTTCCAGAAATATGAGGTGGTCAGAATAAATGGCCAGTACTTCGGTTCACTATAGAAATTAGGCGGTGTCATGTTGAATTTCTCCATAAGGTTCGGTATTACACCCATATCAGGACTTAGCAGGGCATAAATCACATAGCTTCCCACAACCCAGGATATAAAATACGGCACGAACAGGCAGGTCTGGAAAACCTTTACCTTCCTCTTGGACAACTCAAATAAGCCCAAGGCTACAACTACCGATAGAATTAAGGTCATGGTGATGAACAATGCGTTCAGCCCTATGGTATTTCTGGTTACTGTCCAAACATCTGGGGACTGGAAGAAAAACTTGAAATTATCCAGACCACACCAGTCACTGCCGAAGATTCCTTTTGCAACATCCATCTTCTTAAATGGAATCACCAATCCAAACAATGGAACATAGTAATATGCGATGAGAAAAAACAACCCCGGAACCGCCAGGGCCATAAGCCCCCAGTTCATGGCTTTTCTTTTCTTGATCTTTTTAGCACCCTTCATGTAGTTACTACTCCTTTCCTAAAACGAGGACGGGGGGTTTTATCCGCCCGTCCTCAATACAATTCTGTCTCTTATTTGGATGCTTTCCACTCATCCAGCTGTCTCTGCATCTCTTCTATAATCTTTTCTGCCCCTGCAGTCTTTAATTTCTGCTGGAATTCCGGAAGTACAGTTGCAGGATCAACGCCTCCTGTTTCCAGTGCTTTTCCGTATTGATCATAAACCGCACTCACACTGGCAATCTCATTGGTCACCGTTGTGGAGTCGAAGGCAAATCCCAAAGCTTCTGATTCCACCGCTGACACGTTCAATTCCTTTGTTTTTTCCCATAAATCGGATTCCTGACCCTCTCTTAACAGGCCATTAAACTGATTTCCCATCATCCAGTCCACGTTGGGGTTGTAGCCCTTGGCGTCATCTGTTTTCACAGTTCCATCCTGGTTTAGTGTATAATGGGTTCCTTCGATTCCAAAGCAAAGCATATTATATAAAGTTTTATCCGTATTCACCAGATTCAAGAATTTCATGGCCACTTCCGGATTCTTGGAAGTCTGACTGATAGCATTTAAGCTGGATACCAGATTCTCTGTGGCCAGATATGGCTCGGATAAGGTGGCAAAAACAACTTCCTTATCTCCAAAGTTGGCTGATTCTATGGTTTCAACACCTGGTTTATAGGTAGCATTGATTGCGGCGATATGCTTTCCGGCTTTCATATCCGGAACTGCGTTATCCGATACCGTCACCGCGTCCTTACGCACCAGCCCTTCCTGAGTCCAGCGGTACATCATCTCATAGAATTCTTTTACCTCGTCAGTTTCGAATTGATTGATGGCCTTCAAATCTCCGTCACCAATTTTGATAGCCCCAGGAATATTTACGCTGACAATAGACTCAAATCCCAGAGCAACGTTATGTTTGCCCATCAGTCCATTACTGGAAGCAGCAAATGGATACATGTCCGGATTATCTTTCTTAACCGCCTTAAAAAACTCTTCCAGATCGCTTAAATTCTGTACCTTACTCACATCCAGTCCATACTTATCGGCATATTCTTTCACGATTACCACATAATTTTGTTTTGGGAAAATCTGCTGAGACGGAACCCCATAGATTTTTCCTTTCACTTTTACCGCATCCCAAATAGAAGTGTCCATGGAATCCAACAACTCGGGGGCATTTTCTTTTAACAGATCATCCATCGGTACAAATGCATTCTTATTCACGTTATCATAGTAGTTATTGTTCCAGTTGGAGGTCCAGCAGATATCGTACTCTTCTCCTGAAGATATGACCATCTGCATCTTTTGGGGGTAATTGGCGTAATCCGTTGCGATAATCTGCAGGTCAATATTCATATCATAGGTATTCAGCAGATACTCATTCACGGCCTTTTGAACCGTTTCCACGTCCGCCTGAGGACCTGATCCTGCAAGATACCACTTCAGTGGTACTGTTTCCCCCGCATCTTTTGCAGAAGATGCACTGGTATTGCTAGTTCCCGCTGGCGTCCCTTTATCTGTTCCGCAGCCTGCAAGTCCTCCTGCTGCCATCAAACCGGCCAATCCCAATGCCAACCATTTGTTTACCTTCTTCATGTTAAACCCTCTCTTTCTTTTTCCTCGCTCCCTTTGAAGTCACGTGCTTAGGCTTATAGCTGATAATCCCATTCTAACAGGAACCAAAATCACCTGGCTACTGAAAGAAACGGACATCACTGCATAAAAGCAGAGATGTCCCCTTTTTATAGTAAGATACAAAATTGTAGTCCTACTGTTCTATATACGGTTAACCTTCCTCTCGGCTCGAAAACTCTCTGGGAGTACACCCATGGACCTTTTTAAATAGACGATAAAAGTAATTGTCATTTTCTATCCCGATATTCTCAGCAATCTTATTGACAGGAAGCTTGGAATGAGTCAATAGGTAGGCCGCCTGTTTCATACGAATATCCAGAATATATTCATTCAATGATATCCCCGTACACTGTTTAAACTTCTTCATCACATAACGTCCCGACATCTTCATATAATCTGCAATGGTTTGCGAGGAAAGGTTCACATCCGTATAGTTATCGTTGATAAAGTCAATCACGGTCTGTACGAAGATCTTCTCCTTGTCATTTTCCTTTTCCTTCATCTGATACGTATCCGATAAGATAGAACCGATATATTCTATCAACTCCTCGAATACCTGCTGGATGAAATCCACCTCGATTACTTTTCTGTAGATATCATTGAAGTGTATGGTGACCGGAATATTCTTTGCCATATTCACTTCATTCATAACTGTGTTCACTTCAGTTACCAGTGCCATCATATTGATGGTGATATTATCATAACTAAGCTCACTGATTGACTCCCTGATTTTCACCAACACCTCTTGGATCTGTGCCATATTACCCAGCTTCAGACTCTCCTTCAGCCTTTTATTCAGCTCTCTCGGATAAGAATTCTGGGTATTCTCCATATTCCTTCTACACTGCTCTTCCCCCAGAAGTGCATTGGGTCCATAGATTAGTCGGTAACTAGCATATTTTTTGGTTTCTTCATATAGAGTGGAAAGCATTTCCGGATCCTGACTGATATGGCTATATGCCGCCGAAACTGTGACCGCAAAGTGGGCCTTGATAAACTCCTGCATATAGTGGATTTTCTCCACAATAGCCTTGGAATCCGCAGCCATATCCCGGAATTCTATAATCATAACCTTGCAGCCGGACTCTTTATCCACGGCTTCTACAATATAGTCGGACAAAAGTTCAGTCATCACATTGGTGACGCTACATAAAAGTAATTGTTGATCCCCTTTTACGAACCCAAACCTGTTCTCCGTAAAATCATCCAGATAGAACATCAGCACCATCAGATGATACTCTGTCTTTTTGGCCAACTCAGCCGCCGGCATACTATTTAGATACTTTTCCCAATTTTCTTTTGAACTTTCCTCCAGCAGATTGGACAGCATATATCGTTTTAATTTGCCCTTCGTCGTTTGTCTCTCCTGCAGCAATTCCTTGTTGATTTGATTGGTCTTTTCATAAAATCCACGGAGATGTTCGAATTCATCTTTCTCCTTAAACTCCAGCTGTTTATTATCCTCATCGGCCAGCCCTGAGACGAAGTCAACCAAAGAATCAACCGGACGGTAGATTCTTTTGGATAGAAGAATCAACATGACAATTCCAAGGACACTGAAGATGGCACATAAGGTCAGGAAATCATTTTTCAACTGGATGAGATTAGAAAATATCTTCTCATATTCCTGTACCATGATGATAAGATTTCCCTGGTCTTCCAAATCAATATAGGATATTAAAAACTTTTTTCCTTGATAGGAGTCCACATAATAGCCTTGTTTTCCAGTCTTTTCCGGGTCGTACTTCTCCCTGCATTCCTTCACAAGTTTCTCTTCGCTGGGACCTGTTTTCTCCTTTTGATAGCCGAAGATATCCCCCGATTCCCCGGAGAGATATAAGGATGCCGGTATCTCCTGGGAAAGGGCACCGGTCAGATTATCTATAAACCAGTTTGCATTCTGGTTAAATACAATATAGCTGTCTTTGCCGGAGGCAGGATCTGCGTACTCATACATAAAATAAGAAAATACATACTGACTGGTTTCTATCTGATTGTTTTTTTCCTGTATTTTTCTCAAAACCGGACGTAGTTTCGAAACACTTTCCTGCCCCTTCATGTACTGTTTCAGCACCTCACCTTGGGTATCCCCCTGAGCATCCGTGGAGTACCACTCTTTCCTCTGAGCATTGTAGATCTCAATGGAGGTCAAAGAGGGCTGTGACTGAAGGATATTATCCTTCAGGTTTCTGATTGTCAGATACAGCTGATTATAATCTGGCTCATTATTATACATGACCGATTTCACATCATATCTGAAGAATGTGGACAGACAAAGAGCAGATATGTTTTCTGCGTAATAGGTGTAGTTAAATTTCATCTGCCTCAATACCCGTTCATTGGACTGATTGATATTATCCAGCATGTTTTCCTGGGATACTTTATATAGAAGCACAGCAAACGGCAGTACCACCACCATCACGAATGCCAGCATAAAGAAAAAAATCTTTTTATAATAAGATCGATGTGTTCTCTTGAATTTCTTTTTCATTTTCCCCCGCCCCAATATGTAATCTTTCTACAGCACAAACTTACTTTTGCAGCCTTTTCTACAAAAATCTACATATATAATCAAGTGTAACAATGCAATATGGTACTGTCAATGATGTCTGCTGTTTTCGCAGTACAAGGTACCATTTTACAGTATCGGGTTGCTGTCCCCTAACAAACAACCGCTCTGCTTGATTTTTTTACCTGTCTGTATCATACTGGACTTATTAACAGACAGTAACTTCAATCAATAAACGCCTACGAAGACTACGAATGAAAGGAGAAAACAAAATGACAGATAGGCATGTACGGGTAATTGTTGACAGAAAGATGGGGACATATCATCCTAAGCATGAAAAGCTTTATTATCCTATTAATTATGGTTATATAGAAGGGGTTTTTGCACCCGACGGAGAAGAACAAGATGCATATATAATAGGTGTAGATAGTGCAATTGATAACTTTGAGGGAGAGATCATTGCGATTATTCGAAGAAAAAATGATGCGGAAGATAAATTGGTAGTGGCCCCAGAAGGAAGCAGCTTTACGAAAGAAGAAATAAAAAAATTAACTAATTTTCAAGAACAATTTTTTGATACTGAGATTGAAATGTTGTGAAAAATCACAAGGTATCATCCTTACCCAAAAATGAGGACTGGCTACAGCCAATCCTCATCACTAAATTACTTAATATCAAAATCTTTTTCATACAGAATGATTCTGTTTTGTTCATCCGTCCGCTTACCAGACATTTTTCGTCCAAACCGTCTGGTTCCTTTGCCTGCTTTGGCAATGGCCTTATCCACCATGGCCTTAACTTTGGATATGGTCATCGGCTCATTCTCCGTCTGATTGTCTCCAATTAATGTATAAAGGGCTAAGACACCCATCTCATCCATCTTGTACCCGCTCTCACGGGCATATGTTCTGGCAAAGGTCACCAACTCATCGTTGGTGAATACGGGAATTGAAATCACAACCTCAAATTTCTTCGCGAACTCCGGATTATTCCGAAGCATTCCCCGCATACTAGTCTTTTCATCTTCCAGAATTACCACCATGCTGTCGGTTCTGAACTCCATGGCCTTATTCAGCTTTCGGATAACATCCGGATAAAGAAGTCCAGCTCGTTCGATCAGGAGAAATCCTCCCGACATCTTGTCAACAACCACTGCCGGATCCTTTTTATTCAAATCGGATGCATCAATTCTGGCATATTTGGCCGCCGCCAGTCCCAAATCCTTACAAATCGCTCTGACAATGCCTTCTGACAACCGTGTCTTACCGGTTCCATATCCTCCCATGATGGCAATATTACCATGCTTGGAAGTCTTTTCATCGACATGGTCATAGACTGATGCAAGTGCATCCAGCACCTGTTGATCCATACCCGGAACCTTGGCAAAATAAGAGAAAATGCGCTTCTGCTCATCGGAGAACTTCTCCGGTTTTCCTTCATTGAGGATTCTGATTCTGCGTTCCTCCGGCGTCTCTTCCCGAAGAACTTCTTCGATGGACATCGGTACGGTATCATCTGATCCTGCAAACCGCTTCGTCTCGCTTCTCAGATATTCTGGAACGATCTCACGAGTCGCATCGGACGTATTCTCCCGGACTGGCTCATACTGCTTTGTACCATCTCCGTTATCAGGCTCTATAATCTCCGGCACAACGATGGTGTTTAATGATTCCTCAAACTCACCATGCTCAACTTCCGGTGCAATATCACTCAAGTCCGGTAAAATCTGTGTTGTGGCCGCCTCTGATTCCTGCTCCTCTATAACTTCTTCGTCGCCTTCATCATCCTGAGATTCCTTTTGCAGTTCTGATGTCTGGTCTACACTTTCATCGGCTTCTGTCTCTGCAATGATCTCGGAATCTTCTTCCGCTTCCGTCAATTCCCCAGAAACTGTATTCGTTACTGGTTCGGTCTCTGCTTCCTCTGCCTGAACTT
>DVNN01000242.1 GCA_018714325.1 Candidatus Pelethocola excrementipullorum | reverse complement strand
CCCATGCCGGCTTTTTATTCTCAACTCTATCGAAAATTTCATCCTTCCCTGCAAAAAGGTAACCGTCATCTCTTTGACATTCCTTTAAGCCCGAAATCAAATACTCTGTCCGCTCTAAGAACTCCCCCTCCCGGGTATAGGCGTAAGCCTGGGATACCGCTTTCAGATAATGTCCCAATGTATGCCCCTGAATTTCCGTAACTTCCCAGCCTCCATATCTCTCAGCCTTTGCCTTCAGGCCTGCCGCCTCATAGAATCCGGCCAGAAGTCGGTCAGGATCCAAAGAGCGAAGGTACTTTAACTCTAAATTCAGGGCGTTATCCCTATACGAATCCTCTATCTTCACTTCCCCATAACGGAAATCCCTAACCACTTTTTTCATACTCTCTGTCATTATTTCTATGGCATCCTTTCATGTTCATTTACACTGCCATTATATCCACCCACCCATTCCCAGTAAATATCACAATTCCCCAAAAGGTGTCATTTTGTCATATCTTCCTTTTTGATAGCTTGTTTTATTCCTTATTGATACTTTTTCTATCCTTTTGTGCTATTGTGATATTTATTATTTTATTTTCATTTTTTATTGTATATTATTCACATATTCTCATCACCTTTTTTGTAAGTGATTACGATTTTCGACTATTTTAAGTGTCAATTTGACATTTCATTATTCCTATGTATTTTCTATATTCTCCTCCAACCATTTCATTTAAGTGTCAAAATCGCACTTGTCATTTCTTACCTCTTAACCTATAATATACCTATCAATCATTGAAACAAACGCTGCATTACTATAAAGATGATACCAGGGTCAAAAGGTCATGCTTTTCATGCAAGCATGAAAAGCATGAGTTTGGGACCCTGGTATCATCCTATAAAAAAGAAAGGAACGTATGTGTATTACTATCTAAATGCATCATACAAGAGATAACATGTATTTATTTGAACTGCCATCCGACTCTCTTTATCAATATGAATTCACCGGAAAATTCAAGGCACCCGCTCCAACGTGGAAGCATCTGGAAGCTCCCTTGAAGGATTACGAGCTTATTGTCATGACCGAGGGGACACTCTACCTGGCCTTTCAGCAGGATTATTTCACCGTGGAAACCGGGGATTTCCTGCTGCTTCCTCCCGGCGGCCTCAGAATCGGCACCAAGCCCTCTGACTGTTCCTTTTACTGGCTGCATTTTACCACGGAAGGCGATCCCTCTCTGAAAGAAATCCCCGATGCCCTCTTACCGGCATATATCGCTTCGTCCACACAGAAGATATCCATCCCCCGCCATGGCACAATTCCCAATCAGGATAAAATCGTGGTCATGATGAAACAGCTGCAGGATGCGGTCAAAAGTAATTATCCTCCCCCTACGCTAAATGCCATGACAACAAGCATTCTTATGGAGCTGTTCGGTCAATATTATTCCCGCACCAGAATGATAAATAATACAAAGGCCACACATAGGCAGATCTACTACGATATCGTGGACTATGTAAAATTAAACGCCTCAAAAAATCTAAAAGTAGCCGATATTGCATGCCACTTTGGATACAATCAGAAATATCTGTCTCACTTATTTGCTTCCATCACAGGTATTCCTCTAAAGCAGTTTATTCTATCCACCAAGGTAGATGCCGCCAATTTCATGCTGACCGACACCAACAAATCCATCTCTCAGATTGCCAGCGAGCTTGGATTTCTGGATAATCATAATTTTTCCCGTGCCTATAAGAATGTCACAGGACTCACTCCTTCTGAATATAGAAATACCTTTGCAAAAAGGATGCTTTTTGATAAGTAATGAGTCAATAAAGAACCGTCGCTCCATAGATGATTACTCATCTATGGAGCGACGGTCTTTTTACATCTTATATTTAATGCGTAACTGGTAAGACGGTTGTCTCACCCTTTAAGAGTTTCACTTCTTTTCCCTCAACCCTCAGGATTCCACCCTCTCTATCCGTAGTGACCTTCAGCTGATTCTTTTCATATTGAATCACAACCGTGCCGCCTTTTACAGGTACTGTACACTCCAGTTCCTCAAAGCTCGCGCAACGGGGTGCGACCTCAAACTCTTCATACCCCGGCTTTAGCGGGCGAACTCCCATATAGTAACGTCCGATCAGATAAATCGGGCTTCCTGCCCATGCATGACAAAGACTCTTTCCATAAGGATCATCATACATACCATATTGGCTTTCCATGGGCTGGCTGGGATCATATTCCTCCCAGAATGTCGCGGCTCCCTGATCAACCATACTTCCCCAATAGTCCAGAATGATCTGCTTCACTTCATCATACTTTTCGGCGATGCAAAGTGCCTCCAACTCATAGAATTTAAAGTATGGAGTGGTGATCTTGTCAACCTTGTCATTCAATATTACATTCTTCAAAATACTGACTGTCTGTTCTTCGTCTGCAATTTCAAACAGCAGGGCAAAGATATTGGCGTGTCTGGTCACCTTATTATTTCCTGACGCAAAACTATCTATATAGGCTCCCAGCTCAGGTCTCCAGAAATAATAATTGATATTGGCTGTCAAGTCTTTATAATATTCTTTGTAGATGCTGCCGTCTTCCCCTGCCAGATCCGATAATTTAACCATGCTCTTCCAGCATTCGGCCAGCAGCATCTGCTCCGCGCAAACCGCCCCCTCTTTATCAATATCAGCCCAATCAATAAAGGTCCAGTCACCTTCTTTTCCAACAATAAATCCCTGCTGATCTAACTGTTGTTCCAAAAACTGCATCATGGTTTTAACTTTCGGATAGACCATGGTGACAAAGTCTTTGTCCGCGGTGGCCATATAGTGATTGTAAATACTGATCACCCAGTACATGGAATAATCGACGATGGTATTAATATGCTGGCTCACCGGATCATTTCCCCTGAGTGCCAGAATCGTTCTTTTATTAATATCTTCGTCAAACATTAGGTATTGATTGATAAAGTAACTCTGATACGCATCACCGGACCAGATCCATTTATCCCGTTTGATTCCGTCGATAAAGAATACACCGCTGCATAATTTGAAGGTAGTCTCCGCTATTTTCCAGATCCGGTTCATCCGCTCATTTTCACAGCGAAACGATCCTATGGAAGGTATATCCACATACTGATGGATAGCGGTCAGGCTGATCTCGCCCTCTTCCACTCCTGGTATAAAAATATACCGGAACGCTCTTCGAGGTATCTCTTCCTCCTGATCATAGACCATCTGGCTATAATAGCACCGCTTTGTGTCCTTAGCTTCTGTCTCCGATTCTCCATAGGATAACAGGATTGGACGAAATTCTCCCCGGAAAGAGAGTTTTATCATTCCTGTAAGTTCTTCGCCGAAATCATATAACACGCCGCCTTCCTTCGCCTCCTCAGAAGAAGGCAGACAGATGCGTTCCTCATATTCCCACACCTCTGGATTTTGCTCTTTTCTCACATAGTAAGGGCTTGTCCCGGCTCCCACTGATGGGGAGACGTAATCCTCCACCTGCCATGTTTCATCCGAGTAGATAACTTCCCCTTCGATGTATATCGCAGGAAGCCCTGCGGCCGTTCCGCAATAAACCTCGATCCGATATTCTCCACGCTGCAAAGAAACTGGTTTCCCAAAGGGGAGCTTTTTCCCCTGAACGAATATGTATCCCGTCTTCTTGCTATGAACTGTAAATACCGTGTCCTGTTCCAGGGTATACTCTTTATAAAACTTCACATTCTTCCTACAGTCATCAATTCTCCAGAACGCGGGCCAGTTCACTCCCCGCTCCTCACGGCTCAAATTCTGCAGTAACCCCTGATAAATCTCAAAATCCCCGGGATACCAGATCCATCTTCCCTTATTCATGCCCTTCTCCTTACTTTCTCTTTTTATTCTATCCTTTGACGGCCCCTTCTATCAATCCTTCCTCAATGTGCTTCTGTGCAAATAAGAAGAATAAGATAATCGGAATCATCGTTATCAATGCTGCTGCAAAGGCCTGATTGTAATTGGATGAGTATTGGCCAAAAAACACATATTGCTGAATCGGTATGGTTTTAACAGAATCACTTTGCAGTACAATCAAAGATACATTGAATTCATTCCAGGTCCAAAGAGTCATCAGTGTGGCCACCGTCACAGTTGCCGGTTTTAAAAGTGGAAATACGATATTCATGAAAATCCGGAACATCCCATACCCTTCCATCTGTGCCGCCTCCTCCAATTCTATCGGAATCGAACGTACAAATCCAGTATAAAGCATGATTGAGAATGGAATATTCAGTGCTGCTATTACAATAATTGCCCCTACATGTGTATTCAGAAGGGATAAAGTCCGTAACATCCTATAGAGAGGAATCATAAGTGTTTGAAATGGAATCATCATGGATGCCATGAGCAGCATCTCATATATCCTCATGCTTTTTTTATGATAATACCGTCCGATTCCATAGGCTCCCAGCGAAGCACATACGATAATCAGCAATACTGTGAATAAGGTTATGATGATACTGTTGGAAAAACTCTGTAAAATCTTAGCCTCTTCAATCGCCTGTGAGAAGTTCTCAAAACAAATGGCCTTTGGTAACGCAAATACGCTTTCCGCCGTCTCCTCTTTGCTTTTCACCGCCATCAAGATACTCATCAAAAACGGAATGATAAATACAGCGGCCAAAGCATAGATCAGCAGGTTGCAGATTAACTTAAGGGGCGTCATCTTTCCTCTTCCCATCATGCCTCCACCTCCTTACTGCGGAAAAACTTCATCATGAATCCCGCAACTATCACAAGGACCAGCATAAACACAAAGGAGACTGCCTGCCCATAACCCGCCTGCATCACTTCTTCGATCCTTTCCTTTGTCATCCCCTTCCCATTA
>DVNN01000241.1 GCA_018714325.1 Candidatus Pelethocola excrementipullorum | reverse complement strand
AGATTGCGTTGGTGCCACAAAGTGTAAACTATCTGGACCCCTTGATGAAGGTCGGAAAACAGGTTCGGGGCGGCCAGAAGACCCAGGAAGTAATTCGGCGGCAGAGGGATTTGTTTGAGCAGTATGATCTGGGATCGGAAGTAGAAGGGTTGTATCCCTTTGAATGCTCGGGAGGTATGATTCGGAGGATTTTGCTTTGTACAGCGCTGATGGGGAATCCCAGGCTGATTATTGCGGATGAACCCACACCGGGACTGCAGCTTTCTTTGGCCAAGAAGGCCATGGAGGATTTTCGTAGGTTTGCGGATGAGGGAAACGGGGTTTTGCTGATCACCCATGATATAGAGCTTGCTTTGGAAATCGCTGACAGAATAGCCGTGTTTTATGCGGGAACTACGGTGGAAGAAGCGTTGGTCTCAGACTTTGGAGCCGAGGAAACACTCAGGCATCCTTATACCAAGGCCTTGTATAGGGCGTTGCCGGGCAATGGTTTCCAAACCATTCCGGGATCTCAGCCTTACGTGAAGGATTTGCCTAAGGGCTGTGTGTTTGGACCCAGATGTGAAGCATTTTCTGAAAAGTGTACCGGGGAGATTCCGGAACGATTGATACGTTGTGGTACCGTGCGGTGCGTAAACTGTAATTGAGATAGATAAAACCGAAGGAGTGGTGATGATATGAGTCTGGAAGCCCATGATCTAGTATTTTCTTATGCAAATCAGGAAAACCCTGTGGTCAATCATGTGAGTTTGAGGATAGCACCGGGAGAAAGGGTTGGGCTGTCAGCTCCCAGCGGTTATGGAAAGACTACCCTTGCAAAGGTTTTAGCGGGGTATCTGAAGCAGGATAGCGGTATGGTTTTAGTGGACGGGAAGCCTTTGCCTGAGAAAGGATACTGCCCTGTGCAGATGATCTGGCAGCATCCGGAAAAATCGGTGAATCCCAGGCTTAAGATGAAAGAAGTGCTGCTGGAGGGAGATGAGATTGAACCACGGATGCTTGAAGAGCTGGGAATCGAGAATGACTGGCTGAACAGATATCCTCAAGAACTATCGGGAGGTGAACTTCAGCGGTTTTGTATTGCGAGAGCCTTGGGAAAGAGAACCAGATATCTGATTGCGGACGAGATCAGCACGATGTTGGATTTGATCACTCAGGGACAGATCTGGAACTTTCTTCTGGAGGAGACACAGCGGAGGCAGATTGGTATGCTGGTATTCAGCCATAGCCAACAATTGATGGATTACGTGAGCACGAGGCAGATTCAATTGGAGGAGGCTGAAAGTCATCGGGGATAATGCTGTAAAGAAAATAGAACATATCAACTATGAATCCGTTCTTTTATGGATGAATCAATATAGAATTTGAAGGTGAACTGCCCCTCAAAAGTTGGAACTGAATATCTAACTTTTGGGGGGCAGTTCACTTCGATAGGTTTAGGTTGGCTTTTTCTAACTAGCCATGGTCATCACATGCTTTTAACCCAATATTAACATTTAGATGGCAGCATATTTTACCTTGAATGAGCTAAAATTATATGCAGCCTTTCATTTTATTTTTTATGTTGTGTTGCATGTATAAAAAGTAACATGCCAGGAAGAAACTATAAGAGAATGTAGAATTTGATAGCATCTGAACATAGTAAGATTGCAAATATATCAGGCAAGAGGAGAGCAGCATGACATACAAGGAGATTAAAAATAATTCGGAGATTAATGCATATATAGCCAAGGGAAATGAGGTACTGGGCGTTATGGGTTTTACGGAGCATTCATTCATACATGCTTCCAAGGCCGCGGTGACAGCGGGAAGAATACTGAAACAACTGGGTTACGAGGATCACCAGATTGAACTTGCTAAGATAGCTGGTTATATGCATGATATGGGAAATTGTATCAATAGGATGAACCATGCCCACACCGGTGCATTGATGGCTTTTCAACTACTAAAAGAGTTGGGGATGGAATCAGAAGATATTGCGACCGTAATTACTGCAATTGGCCAGCATGATGAAGGGAGTGGAATGCCGGTGGATCCTGTGTCCGCGGCCCTCATTCTGGCGGATAAGACTGACGTAAGGAGAGACCGGGTTAGGAATACGGTGATCTCCACCTTTGATAAGCACGATCGTGTGAATTATGCGGCCGTATCTTCCAAATTGGAGATTGACGCTCCAAATAAAGTGATTTCATTGGAGATCAAACTAGATGAGGAAATCTGCTCTATCATGGATTATTTCGAGATTTTTCTTCAACGGATGCTCATGTGCCGCAGGGCATGTGAAATTCTGGGCATGGAATTTGCATTGACGGCTAATGGGCTTAAAGTTGGTTAAAGAACAGCTATCATTTATAAAAGAAATCCCCCTGGGAGGAACTTGCTTCGTGATGTGAACTCTAAATGTTAGATTTTTAGGTCTAACTCTTAGGGGGCAGTTCATCGAAGTTCCCAGGGGGATTTCATGTAAATGATATGGATAATAAATCAATCTGTTGATCTTAAAGTACTACATTGCTATTTCTTATATAAGACACGTACCGAGTTTAACACACAGAGCATAGCAACACCGGTGTCCGCAAAGACCGCCATCCACATGTTGGCATAGCCAAACAATCCAAGCACCATGACAAGCGCTTTGATTATCAGCGCAAATGCCACGTTTTGTCTGGCAATCCTGCTGGAAGTCCTGGCGATATTTAAAGACTGTGGAATTGCCTCCATGCTGGAAGTCATAAATACCACATCGGCGGCTTCGATGGCAGCATCCGCCCCACTTCCCATAGCCGCTCCAACATCGGCACCGGCCAGAACTGGAGCATCGTTGATACCATCGCCTACGAACATTACTTCTCCGTCCGAGGTACGAATTTTGCTGAGCTGAGAAACCTTATCCTGTGGGAGAAGCTTAGCGTATACCTTATCGATGCCTGTTTCCTTTGCTACTGCTTCAGCGCTGTCGGCGGCATCTCCGGTCAGCATGGCGGTCTTGATTCCCAGCCGCCTTAAAGCGTTAACCGCAGGTTTTGCATCTTCTTTAATCGTATCGGAGATAACCAGCCGGCCGATATACTTCCCATTCAGTGCGGCAAAGACTTCTGTACCATAGGAGGTATCCTCGGAAGGTGTCTGTATGCCGAACTGATCCATCAGCTTCCGGTTACCGCAGAGGACTTCCCCTTCCGATAAGGTTGCCCGTATGCCATGTCCCGCAAGCTCTTCCACAGACTGAGGCTCCTGGATCTCCAGATTAGCACTTTTGGCGGCGGAAACGATGCTGTGGGCGATGGGGTGGGTAGATGTGGATTCGCTGGAAGCACAAAGTGACAACAAATCTGCAGTCTCGGTCCCCTCAGCAGGCAGGGCCTCATGAAGGACGAAATTCCCCTTTGTGATTGTGCCGGTCTTATCCATAACCACTACTTTTACATTGTTCATGGCTTCGAGGGATACACCACCCTTGAATAAGATCCCCTTTTTGGAACCGGCGCCAATTCCTGAGAAGAAGGCCAGAGGCACGCTTAAAACCAAGGCGCAGGGGCAGCTGATTACCAGGAAGGTCAGGGCTGTATAGACCCAATAGGACCAGTCTCCGGTGATTAAGGAAGGAATGATTGCGGTGCCAATAGCCAGAAACACGACAAATGGCGTGTAAATCCTTGCAAACCTGGATATAAAACGCTCAATCTGCGGTTTGCTGGCGGCCGCATTTTCCACTGAGTCCAGGATCTTGGTTACCATGGATTCTTCCAGTACCTTTTCAACACGGACTTTCAAAAGTCCGGAGGTATTAATACAACCTGAAATAATGGAATCACCAGGGGCAGCACTAACCGGTACCGGCTCGCCTGTCACGGGAGAGGTATCGATCCGGCTCTGACCTTCGGTAATAACACCATCCAGAGGGATTCTGTCACCAGGTTTAATCTGGATAATGTCTCCTACCACTGCTTCCTCAGCAGGAATCACCTGAGTGCTGTTCTGATTGATCAGGGTAACCACCTCGGGCCGCATATCGATGGCATCCATAATCTGTGAACGGCTTCGTTCCACTGCAATTTCCTCAAAGAGTTCGCCGATTCGGTAAAACAGCATGACACCTGCGGCTTCCGCATAATCCTGGATGGTCAATGCGCCAATTGTCGCAATGCTCATCAGGAAATTTTCGTCGAATACTTTTCCGCGGGTTAAGTTCTTCAGAGCGGTCCATACAATCTTAATGCCTAAGTCAATGTAAGACAGAATAAATAATACGATGGAGACTGTTTCATATCCCAGATATCTCACAAGAAATCCTGTGGCGAATAATAAGGCTCCAATGCAGACCTCAAGAAGCTCTCTGCGGTTTTCGGCGCTCAGGGATTTTTTCCTGGGGGCTGATTTAGTATTGCCGGCATTATTGGAAGACTCCCCCTGATGGTGTTCGTGAGAGCAAGGTTCTCCATGCTCGTGTTCGTGGGAGCCACATTCTCCATGCTCGTGCTCATGAGAGCAACACTTATCATGCTCGTGTTCGTGAGAGCAACTTTCCCCATGTTCGTGTCCTCCACAGCCACAGCCGTCATGGCTCTGGGCTGGTTCTGGGGAACGGGTCCTGTTGGAGGTGGATCGGTTTCTGGGATGAATTTCCACTCCGGGCTCTACAGCAGAAGCCGTCTTTCTCATCTTCTCCAGTAATGATTCGTGATTCTCTGCGGTGATTCTAAGCTGCTTGGTGGCAAAGGTAAGAGTTGCCTCCTGAACTTCAGGCATGGCTGCGATTTTCCGTTCCACCGCAGCAGCGCAGTTTGCGCAGTCCAGATTTTCTACAATGTAGACTTTCTTAGTCATCTAACATCCTCCTTCATTTTATGTATCAAAGGTCTTTTAAACCCTTTTATTTTATGAATAACATATGAATGGTTGTTCATATGTTCACATTATATATCAAAATGAATAAAACGTCAATCAATTTTTATCAAAGATATAAATCTAATTACTTCTGGTCTCATGTATAGAAATTTCCAGTAGTGGGAAAATAATCTTATTATAATTAATGTAAAGGGTGGTTACTATGAAAAGAAAAAATCAATGGATTGCTATATCATTAACAATCATCATGGCAGCGTCTTTATTTGCCGGATGTGGAAAAAATAATGCGGGCAACAATGGTACCGGGAATAATCAGGGAAATGACAAGGAAGCGTCAGGGAAGGTTTATTACCTGAATTTTAAACCGGAACAGGCGGATCAGTGGAAGGATCTGGCCGAGGATTATACGAAAGAAACTGGAGTTCCGGTTGATGTGCAGACCGCTGCCTCAGGGACCTATGAAGCCCAATTAAAGTCGGAAATGGCGAAAAATGAGGCTCCTACCTTATTTCAGGTCAATGGTCCGGCGGGGTTGAAAAACTGGAAAGATTACTGTTATGATTTGAAAGATTCTGATGTTTATAAAAAACTGAAAAGCGATGATTTTGCCTTGAAAGAAGGAGATGCGGTTCTTGGGGTGGCCTATGTGATTGAGACTTATGGGCTGATTTACAACAGGGATATACTGGAAGAGTATTTCGCCATGGATGATTCGGAAATCAAGTCACTGGATCAGTTAAACAACTTCCAGGCCCTTAAGAAGGTGGCTGACGGAATACAGGCTCATAAGGAACAGTTGGGAGTGGAAGGGGCATTTACATCGGCAGGCATGGATTCTTCTTCCGATTGGAGATTTAAAACCCATCTGGCTAATATTCCGATTTATTATGAATATAAACAGGATGGGATTACGTCCACGGAAGCTATAAAGGGGACGTATCTGGATAACTATAAGCAGATATTTGACCTGTATATCACCGATTCCACCTGTGATCCAGGCATGATTTCAAGTAAGACTGGTGAGGATGCGGCATCGGAGTTCGCACTGGGTGAGGCTGTTTTCTATCAGAATGGAACCTGGGCTTATAATGATATTAAAGATAATGAGGTGGAAGACCAGGATATGGGCATGCTGCCTATATACATTGGCGTAGAAGGAGAAGAAAATCAGGGGCTTTGTACAGGGTCGGAAAATTATTGGTGTGTGAATAAGAATGCCTCAAAGGAGAATATAAAGGCTACACTGGATTTCCTGAACTGGGTCATCTCCAGTGATGAAGGACGTGAGACCTTGTCGGAAGATATGGGATTTATCACCCCATTTACCACCTTTGAGGACTATCTGCCGGAAAACCCTCTGGTGAAAGCCGGCAACGAATATACGGAAGCTGGAAAGACTCCTGTTTCCTGGAATTTCACAACGATGCCCTCTGAGAACTGGAAAAATGGAGTGGGAAATGCCCTTCTGGAATATGCTCAGGGCACGGGCAGCTGGGATGCTGTAAAAACGGCATTTGTAGATCGTTGGGCCGAGGAATATAAGGCTGCCAATGGACAGTAGGAGAGGCAGCGGATGTATCTTATAGAAAGGAAAATGATATGGAAAAGGCGATAAAAAGGTACTTTCCAATTTTTGTGCTTCCGACCCTGATTGCGTTTATCATAGGCTTTATTGTACCTTTTATATATGGAGTCTATCTATCCTTCTGCAGATTCACCACGGTTACTGATGCCAGATTTATCGGTTTAGTAAACTATACGAAGATATTCAGTGATCATGTTTTTATGCACGCCATGTGGTTTACCGCCTTATTTACGATTGTGACAGTGATCTTAATCAACGTCCTGGGCTTTTTTGCGGCGTTGTTGCTGACAAAGAAAATCAGAGGCAGGAATATCTTCCGCACCGTGTTTTTTATGCCCAATCTAATCGGAGGAATCATATTGGGATATGTCTGGATGTTACTGCTCAATGGTGTGTTGGCTCAGTTTGGACGGACCTTGACGTATTCTTCGGTATATGGATTCTGGGGGCTGGTGATCCTGCTCTGTTGGCAGCAGATTGGATATATGATGATTATATATATTGCAGGAATCCAGAATATTCCCGGAGAGCTGATGGAGGCGGCGCAGATTGACGGCGCCACCTCCGGCCAGATTTTAAAACATGTGACCCTTCCCATGGTTATGCCATCCATCACGATCTGCACCTTTCTGACGCTGACCAATGGATTTAAGTTATTCGACCAGAATCTGGCCCTGACCAATGGGGCACCTTCCAGAATGTCGGAGATGTTGGCCTTGAACATTTACAACACCTTTTATGGAAGATCAGGATATGAGGGAGTGGGACAGGCCAAGGCAGTGGTGTTTTTCATACTGGTAGCGGTTATTGCGATCGTTCAGAACCGGCTTACGAGGCAGAAGGAGATCCAGCAGTAAGTTTTAAAGTTCCAGGAGAGGGTAAGAGAAAAGGAGAAAATGATTATGGCTCGTAAAACAAGGTATGGAGGTTTGTTGACCTTGATCTTCACTTTGATTTCAGTGGCTTATGTGTACCCTATTGCACTTGTGGCTGTCAATTCTTTTAAAAGAAAGGCCTACATCAGCAAACAGCCATTTGTGCTACCTTTTGGGAAGCTGTATGCGGGGGTGGAAAATTATATACGTGGTATTGAAAGGACGGGGCTTATACAGGCATTTGGCTGGTCATTGATGATAACCGTGGGCTCGGTAGCCGTAATTTTGCTATGTACCTCCATGCTGGCCTGGTACATCGGGAGAGTGAATACCTGGTTTACCAGAACCATGTACGTGATGTGCCTGTTTGCGATGATCGTCCCCTTTCAGATGGTGATGTTTACGCTCTCCAAGTTCTCTAATATGCTAAGACTATATACGCCATGGGGAATCATTTTAGTTTATCTGGGATTTGGTGCCGGACTGTCGGTTTTCATGTTTACAGGCTTTGTCAAATCGATTCCTCTGGAGATCGAAGAGGCGGCGATGATTGATGGCTGCACGCCGGTTCAGACCTTCTTTCGTGTGGTGTTCCCGATTATGAAGCCTACATGTATTACCGTTGCAATCCTGCAGGCGATGTGGATCTGGAATGACTATCTGCTTCCTTCCCTGGTGTTGGACACCAGGAAATACAAGACCATACCCATTGCTGTTCAATATCTGAAAGGTGGATACGGATCCGTGGATATGGGGGCGATGATGGGGGTATTGGTGTTATCCATCATCCCTATCATTATTTTTTACCTGATCTGTCAGAAGTATATTATAGAAGGTGTTGTGGCAGGGGCAGTAAAGGGGTAGGACTTCAAAAATTTCAGGGAAACTAAAAATTAATTAGGTATCTAAAAAATAATTAATATTTATATTGACAATTTCGTTAGCATATGCTAACCTGAAAATATAGTTAGATAAGGATAACTTATTAGAGGAAGGAGTGATGATGATGCCTTTAACAATGGCAGCGGCGGGTATATCTAATAGAATTGTCAGAGTTGGCGGAAAAAGCGAAGTGAAAAGACATCTGGAGAACTTAGGATTTGTGGCTGGCGGTGAGGTGACAATCATTTCCGTGGTAAATGGGAATGTAATTGTGAACATCAAAGACTCCAGAGTTGCCATCAGTAAAGAGATGGCCAATAAGATTTTGGTTTAAAAAATTGAATTTATAGCCTACAACCCCGGTGCCAGTGGCGCCGGTAAGGGCTTAAATAAAAATACTGCCTAAATAGGCAGCTTTCTTAATCTGAAAAAGGAGGAGTATATAAGATGGAAACGCTTAGGTCCGTGAAAGTAGGTCAGACTGTTTCTGTTGTGAAACTCCATGGAGAAGGTGCGGTAAAACGACGCATTATGGACATGGGTATCACGAAAGGAACTGAAGTATATGTACGGAAGGTGGCACCTTTAGGTGATCCGGTGGAAGTTACTGTGCGTGGTTATGAACTGACTTTGCGTAAAGCAGATGCAGAAATGATCGAAGTACAGTAAAATTTTTTGTAATATGGTTAGGGTATTCTAACTTTCTTGTATGAAACAAGAAGTGATGAGGAGGAAAAAGAATGTCAGTAAAGATTGCGCTGGCCGGTAATCCCAATGCCGGTAAGACCACGCTATTTAATGCTTTGACCGGATCCAATCAGTTTGTTGGTAACTGGCCGGGTGTAACGGTGGAGAAAAAAGAAGGAAAATTGAAAGGGAATAAGGATGTAGTTATCATGGATTTGCCGGGTATCTATTCCCTGTCCCCCTACACATTGGAAGAAGTCGTTGCCAGAAACTATTTGATCACAGAGCGTCCTGACGCTATTTTGAATATTATTGACGGAACAAACCTGGAGCGAAACTTGTATCTGACCACACAGCTTATGGAGCTTGGTATCCCTGTAGTCATGGCTATAAACATGATGGATGTGGTGGCGAAAAATGGGGATCAGATTAAGACTGCGGAACTTTCTAAACGACTGGGTTGTCAAGTAGTGGAGATTTCGGCGTTGAAGGGAACCGGCATCAAGGAAGCGGCTGATAAGGCCGTGTTGCTGGCCAGACAAGGTTCTAATAATCTTCCTGTACATAGATTCCAGGATGTGGTAGAGGATGGCTTGAATAAGATTGAAGACAGCTTGAGCAGCAGTGTTCCTCAGGAACAAAAACGCTTCTTCGCAATAAAGCTTTTCGAGCGAGATGAAAAGATCAAAGAGACCATGTCAAAGATTCCGGATGTTGAGTCCATTATAGAGAGTGTGGAGAATAAGTTGGATGACGATGCGGAAAGCATCATAACCAATGAACGCTATGAATATATTGGAGAAGTCACCAAGAAGGTACAAAATAAAAAAAGTAAGAATAAACTGACTACCTCAGACAAAATCGATCAGGTTGTCACAAACCGTTGGCTGGGTCTTCCGATTTTCTTTGGCATCATGGTTATCGTATATTATGTATCGGTTACTACGGTGGGAACCTGGGCTACTGACTGGGTTAACGATGGAGTATTTGCCGATGGATGGAATTTGTTTGGCATCGCTTCTCTACATGTGCCAAGTGTACCTGATCTGGTAACGACAGGACTTGAGGCAATTAATTGTGCAGCATGGCTGCAAAGTCTGATTGTAGATGGTATAATAGCAGGTGTGGGAGCTGTTCTGGGATTCGTTCCACAGATGCTTGTATTGTTCATATTCTTAGGATTTTTAGAAGCTTGTGGATATATGGCCAGAGTAGCATTTATCATGGATCGTATCTTCCGTAAATTCGGACTTTCCGGTAAGTCGTTTATCCCGATGCTGATTGGTACCGGATGTGGTGTTCCAGGAATCATGGCCTCAAGAACCATTGAAAGTGACCGTGATCGTAAGATGACTATCATGACCACCACGTTTATTCCTTGTAGTGCAAAGCTGCCAATCATCGCTTTGATTGCAGGTGCGTTGTTTGGGGGCGCCTGGTGGGTGGCACCCAGTGCTTATGTGATTGGAGTGTTAGCGATCATCTGCTCCGGAATCATACTGAAGAAGACAAGGATGTTTTCTGGCGATCCGGCTCCATTTGTTATGGAATTACCAGCCTATCATATGCCTACAGTGAGCAATATTCTGCGAAGCATGTGGGAAAGAGGATGGTCATTTATTAAAAAGGCAGGTACTGTAATTCTTCTGTCCACTATCTTTATCTGGTTCGCTCAGGGATTTGGATTCGAAAACGGCGGATTTGGAATGGTGGAAGACATGGAAAATTCCCTGCTTGCTTCCATCGGCCGCGGAGTAGCATGGATATTCACTCCGCTTGGATGGGGTAACTGGAAATCTACGGTAGCGGCGGTTACCGGACTGGTTGCAAAAGAAAACGTGGTAGGTACCTTCGGTATTCTTTATGGATTCGCCGAGGTAGCCGAGAACGGAGATGAGATATGGGGAAGTCTGGCAGGCAGCTTTACGGCCGCGTCAGCGTATTCTTTCCTGGTGTTCAACCTGTTGTGTGCACCTTGCTTTGCAGCAATGGGCGCGATTAAGCGTGAGATGAACAATGCCAAATGGTTCTGGTTCTCAATTGGATATCAGACGGTATTGGCTTACGGCGCTTCCCTTGTGATTTATCAGATTGGACATCTGCTCGAAGGAGGAAGCTTTGGTATTGGTACTGTAGCAGCTGTCGTTTTGATTGCTTTATTCCTTTACCTGTTGTTCCGTCCCCATAAGGAAGCAGAAACCTCAAATGTTAAAATGAATGCGGGCAGAGCTGTTTGATGTCCCTGCCCTGATGTAGAAAGGGTGATTTGATGAATGCAGGAACGATAATCGTTTTAGTGGTATTACTTGGGGTAGTATCCTTAGTAATCAGAAAAATTGTTAAAGATAAAAAGGCGGGGAAGACCTGTTCAAGCTGCGGCGGTAACTGCAGTGCGTGTTCTCCATCAACTAAGGCAGCGGTACATGATAAGAAACATTGATTCTTATTTTGGAACCCTCTGCAGGGAGATCTTTTAGATATTGTAGAATTAGGGTAACGGTAGTATTCAATGAAACACGTTACCCTAATTTCACAAATGACGGTTAGCGTAAACTAACCTGAATAGAAACGAGATAACGGCAAAGACTATTTTAAGAATTGTATCGGATATGAATAGTCGTTTTACTCGATAAGGAAGGAGATGAATTATGGTTTGTGGAAGCTTACAAGAAAAACATTTGAGAATCGCAGAACAGTGTGCTCCTGTGCTGGCCGGAGTAAAGCCTGCGAATCTGCTGATGCTGGAGGATGTCACGACGGAAGAAGTGACAGAAATGATTCGAGGTTCGGAAACCATGATTTATTTTCTTTATCGGGGCAGGCGGAAATGTGCCTGGCTGTTATATCAGGAGGAGAAGATAAAGTCCATATTAAGACATAGCGATGTGCAGAGATTCTTAAAGGCATATGGTTATCATTCTTTTTTCATAGAAGACGTGCTGGCGCGGCTCTGTGAACGGGCTGCCTCTTATCTGGAGGGAGAGATGGAGTATCCCCATGAGTTGGGGGTGATTCTGGGATATCCCCTGGAGGATGTAAAGGGATTTATCGAATATCAGGGCAAGAACTATCTGATATCGGGTTATTGGAAAGTGTATGGAAATGTGGAGAAGGCACAACAAACCTTCGCCCTTTATCATAAGGCAAAAAGAGAAGCAGTCAGCAAGATTCTTTGTAATGCAGAAATACGTAGGTATCATGGGATAATACGGATAAAGAATAGAATGGAGGATTGAGACATGAGTAAAATTGTAGTTGCTTACTGGAGTGGAACAGGAAATACAGAGATGATGGCAGAATCCATCGCGGAAGGAATAAAAGAAGCGGGCCAGGAGGCCGAGGTGGTTTCCATGGATAATTTCAATGCCTCTGATCTGAAGGACTGCTCAGCGTTTGCTCTGGGCTGCCCGGCCATGGGAGCGGAAGAGCTGGAAGACAGCATAGTGGAGCCCTTTGTGGATGAAGTCGTAGGGTTCGCATCCGGTAAGAAGATTGGGCTCTTTGGTTCCTATGATTGGGGCGACGGAGAGTGGATGCGCCTCTGGGAGCAGCAGATGAAGGATGCCGGAGCCGAAATTGTAGGGGGAGAGGGCGTGATTTGTAACAATGAGCCGGATGATGAGGCAAAAGAGAACTGTAGAAAGCTGGGAGCTGATTTAGCTGTCGTATAAGGAGATAAAGTTATGAGTGTTGTTATTGTTGGCGGTCATGACCGCATGGTTACGAAATATAAGGAGATCTGTAAAAAACATCGCTGTAAGGCCAAGGTGTTCACTCAGATGAGTGCAAATCTGGATAAACAGATTGGAAGCCCTGACCTGTTGGTGCTGTTTACCAACACTGTCTCCCATAAGATGGTAAAAACTGCAGTGGAGGAAGCCAAGAGAAACAACACTGAGATTATACGCTGTCATACCAGCAGTGCCTCGGCTTTGACGGAGATTTTGAGACCATATGCTATGGCATAATATAGAGTTGAATCATTCCCCTGGGAGGAACGGCCTGTGCGCAGGCATTCTTTCCAGGGGATAGTTTATGT
>DVNN01000240.1 GCA_018714325.1 Candidatus Pelethocola excrementipullorum | reverse complement strand
ATGATATCATTCTCTGGATTGCCGGTCTTTCCGGGATTCCCAAGGCGCAGTATGAGGCGGCGGAAGTCTTTGGAGCAGGACGATTCCAATGTTTTCGTTATATTACCCTGCCTCAGATGAAGACCAGCATTGTGATGATAGGGGTACTTTCTTTTGTCAATGCATTTCGGGTGTTCCGGGAAGCGTATCTGATTGCGGGGGATTATCCACACAAGAGTATCTATATGCTGCAGCACCTGTTTAACAACTGGTTTACAAAACTGGACATACAGAAAATGAGTGCTGCCGCTGTTCTGCTTGCGGTGGGAGTCAGCTTCCTGCTTCTGCTGGTAGAGTGGTGGAATGAAAGGCAAGAGAAGGAGTTATGAAGGCAAAGAAGAGCTATTTATCTAATTTATTGCTGACCATGGTGGGAATTCTGATGATATTTCCGGTTGTTTTGATGGTATTCAATTCCCTGATGGGACCGGAGGAACTGAAGGAGGCTTATGGATCCGTGCTGGGAACGGGCTCCGGCAGGGTTTCCATGAGGTTACTTCCTGATTTTCCTACCTTAAAGCCCTTTGTGGAGTTGCTTTTGGATTCCCCGGATTTTTTTGTGATGTTCTGGAACTCCTGCAGGCAGGTGTTTCCAGTATTAATTGGCCAGCTAGTGGTAGGGATGCCGGCGGCCTGGGCATTTGGAAGGTATCAATTTCGGGGACGGAGGGCATTATTCCTTCTGTATATGATCCTGATGGTGATGCCGTTTCAAGTTACAATGGTGTCCAGTTATCTGGTTTTGACAAAGTTATCCCTGATGGATACTCATCTGGCTATTATCCTGCCAGGAATTTTTTCTACATTTCCGGTATTTATCATGGAGAAATTCTTCCGTGCCATTCCGGACTCGCTGATTGAGGCGGCACAGATAGACGGTGCAGGACCCTTGCAGATTTTTCTTAGCATAGGAATTCCACTTGGGATATCGGGCGTGATGTCCTCCTTCATTCTGAATTTCCTGGAATTCTGGAATGCCATAGAAGCTCCGATGAGTTTTCTGAAAACCAAGGCCAGAATGCCATTATCCTTATATCTGCCGGAAATTACCACGGATCAGGTCAGTGTTTCATTTGCGGCATCGGTGATTATGATGCTGCCGGCCATCTTGGGATTCTTGTGGGGGCAGGAATATCTTCAGCAGGGAATCGTGGCCTCAGGGCTTAAGGAATAGTTGGGAAGCACGCTAAAAGGAATATCCTATTTATTATCATTCAGAGAAGAGATTAGACCATGAAAGAGAAAATATTTAAAATTATAGTATCCTTTTTTATCGTGATGCTGTGTTGTTCGTTGATCGCACGGGGAGCGGATTCCATGACGGTGGCCAAAGTGAAGACGGGGCATCTGAAGAAAGGTGACTTGACGGAGAAATTTGAAGGAAGCGGAGGGATAGCGGCCAAGAACAGAGAATTCCAGTCCATGCCCGAGGGGCAGAAGGTGGCGCAGATCCTAGTGAAGGCCGGAGCCAAAGTGGAGGCAGGCCAGGCGATTGTACAGCTTGATATGGAGTATCTGGAAGAGCTAATTAAGGAACAGGAACGACAGGTTGAAAAAACCAGACTTCAGATGGAACAACAGAAGCTGGAGGGGAAGGGAGAAGCCAGAACCCCGGCTACTGCTCAGGCCGAGATTACACTCAATGGGGCGGCGGATATCCTTCGAAATGCTCAGGATAAATACCAGATGGCGGTGGATGAATACAATGCTTATGTAAGCACTCCGCCGGTATTAGATGAAGAAGAACAGCAGGAATTCGATCTGAAGGTACAGGCACTGCAGGATCAAATAGACGCGGCTGCCGACAACATGAAGGCTGCGGATTCCGCCTATGATCAGGCCTTGGAGAGCTATCATCTGGCGGAACAGGAAGAAGCCAATAACAGGGCGAACGAAGCCGCAAGAGGAGAATCCAATGATCTGTCCCTCCAGGGGCTTCAGGTGGATCTGGATGGATTAAATGATAAACTTCAAAAGCTGATGGATATAAAGGATGAAGGTGGTGTGGTGTCTTCCCAGTCAAAGGGGATTGTGGAATCCATAGCGGTGACGGAAGGGGCTATCACCACGGGAAGTGAGCAGATTGTTGTGGCCAACGAAGATCTGGAAGCATTTGGAACCATACCGGAGGATAAAATCGGGAAGATTGCTCTGGGGGATGAGGTGGAGATTCTGATCTCAGGAAATTCAAAGTCAATCCCCGTAAATGTGGAACGGATTGAACTAGATGAGGAAGGCAAGACATCATGGTTTGCTCCTGTTGAGAAGGGGAAATATCAAATAGGAACCAATTTGACTTATGACTTTAATAAAAAGTCGGAAAGCAGTTATGAACAGATCATACCTCTATCCGCCTTAAGGGAATCAAACGGCAATGCTTATGTGCTGACCGCAGAAGTGCGTCCAGGGATTCTGGGGGAATCCTATGAGGCAGTCCGTGTGCCTGTTACGGTACTTAATAAAGATGAGAGCAATGCAGCCATAAAGACCAGCCTTTCCAATGAGGCTTTGTTTATTACGGAAACGAATAAATATGTGAAGGAAGGTGACAGGGTACGATTAAGCGAATGAGGATACCGTATATACGTTTGATGCTACTGATATTGATTGGATGTATCCTGGGTCTTGGAATCCGTTTCTATGGAAATCTGAAGACGTTCTCCGGAACGGCAGGTTTTTATTATAAGGAGGATACAATCACGCGGGAACAAGTGCAGGATTTCTGGAATGAGGCTTCTCCAGAGACTCAACGTGAGGTTCGGGATATAGTCCTGTTTCGAAGTAAATCAGGTGAGGCGATGTCTAATCTTAACCTGAACAGAACGATAAAAGGGGAGGTGATAGAAGTTGCCGGCAATATGAATTTGATTATGCCGGGCTCACTGATGATGGGAAGTTTCGTCAGCGACATTGATGACAGAGGGTGCGTGATCAGCAGGAAAACTGCGGAGAAGCTCTTTTCTTCCTATGAAGTCTTAGGGGATGTAGTCCGAATGGAAAACAAGAATTATTATATCCGTGGTATCTTGGATGTGAATTATGAGCTTTGCATGGTACAGGGGGTCAGGGCTGCCACATATCCCAACATCAGGGTGGATGCGCCCAGACTTCCTCTGTCGGTAATGGAGCAGCAGTTGGCTGGAATCCTGCCGGCAGAATATGATAAGATCTCGGAGGGGGATCTCTATCGGGGAATCGGCGGCATACTGTTCTGGATTCCCGGATGGGTTTT
>DVNN01000239.1 GCA_018714325.1 Candidatus Pelethocola excrementipullorum | reverse complement strand
ATAATTACGTTGGTTTCAATCTTAACACCTAAGGATTTAACGTTCTCAACTTCTACGGCTACTACATCATCCTTTGGAAGACGGAATTCAGGGATACCATATACAAGAACGCCTCCCTCTTTGTGAAGAGCCTCAAAAATCGTTACATCATATCCCATTTTCGCAAGGTCCCCTGCACAGGTAAGTCCTGCAGGGCCTGAACCAATAACTGCAACTTTATGTCCATTTTTCTCCGTGGCAGGATTCGGTTTGATTCCGTGCTCTTTTGCCCAGTCAGCTACGAAACGCTCAAGCTTACCGATGGAAACCGGCTCCCCCTTGATTCCGCGGATACATCTTCCCTCACACTGGCTTTCCTGGGGGCATACTCGTCCACAGACAGCTGGAAGTGCACTTGATTCACTGATAATCTGATATGCTTTTTCAATATTGCCTTCTTTTGTTTCCTGAATAAATGCTGGGATATTGATGGATACCGGGCAGCCGGCAATACACTTTGCATTCTTACAATTGATACAACGTGCTGCTTCCTCTCTAGCCTCTTCTTCATTATACCCAAGACAAACCTCTTCAAAGTTTGTGGCACGAATCTTTGGATCCTGCTCTCTTACCGGTACTTTCTTTAATACATCTCCCATTACTCATCACCTCCACACTGTCCACATCCGCCATGATGTGTATCGCCTTCCTGCTCTTTCAGCAATGCACGGCCTTCATCGGACTTATACATCTGCTGACGTTTCATCGCAAGGTCAAAGTCTACCTTATGTCCGTCAAACTCCGGACCATCCACGCATGCAAATTTGACCTCACCGTCCACAAGCAGACGACAAGCACCGCACATTCCGGTACCATCCACCATAATCGGGTTCATGCTGACGATGGTAGGGATGTTCAGCTCTTTGGTCAACAGACAGACAAATTTCATCATGATCATCGGACCGATGGCAACACAGACATCATACTGCTTGCCTTCATTTTCAACCAGGTCACGAAGTACATCCGTACCCATTCCTTTTCTTACATAGGAACCATCATCGGTGGTCAGGTACAGGTTAGAAACAGATCTTAATTCATCTTCTAGTATGATTAAATCTTTTGTTTTTGCTCCAACAATGGCATCTGCGGTGATTCCATGCTCATGAAGCCATTTTAACTGAGGATATACAGGCGCGGTACCAACACCGCCAGCAACAAAGACGATTTTCTTCTTCTTCAGTTCTTCGATATCCATCTCAGTAAATTCAGAAGGACATCCCAGCGGACCCACGAAATCTTCAAAATAGTCCCCTTCTTTCAGATCTTTCATCCTTGTGGTAGATGCACCGATAGGCTGGAACACGATGGTAACGCTTCCTTTTTCTGCATCATAGTCGCAGATGGTGAGGGGTATACGCTCGCCGACCTCGTCCATTTTGACAATTACGAACTGGCCCGGCAGACAGTGTTTTGCAACACGCGGGGCTTCCACATCCATAAGGAAAATGTTCGCTGCAAGTTTTTCTGCTTTCAGAATCTTATACATAATATCCTCCTAGTACTAATATTTTAACAAACATTCTGGAAATGTCTGCTATTTTTATTGATTTTCTCTTTCATATAACTGCTTTACTCCCCAGGTTCAGCGTAATTAGAGCCTTAGGAAAGTCCTCAAAAACACATTTAAAATCACAAGCTCTTATTTTGATTCTATTCCTCCCCTCCTTCGGCATTCAAAATATAGGTAGCAGAACCAGACAAACTAACTTTGCCATACTGGTTCACAAGGATGGCATAAAAGGTATGCTCACCCTCCTTCATATCCACTGGTTCCTTATATGGAGTACTCTCCACTGTTGCCGGTTTATCAAAGGAATAGTATGCTTCACATCCATCCGGCACGATAACATATATCTTCGTGTTTGTCATGGATGTGGTATAGGATCCCGATGACGGCGTGATCTTCGGTGGAGCAGGAGCTGCAACTGAAATGGTATAGGTACTGCTCACCACATCACTTTTAATTCCTTTTCCATTGACTGACATCGCCTTAACGGTCACCGTCCCTTCCTCTAGGCCGATTGTGTCCTTATACACATCGCTGGTCCTATCTGGTTCTGTGCCGTCGGTAGTGTAATAAATCGTAACTCCTTCTTCTCCTTTGAGCACCAACTCCTGCGGTTTATCATAAAGTCCTTCAGGAATATTAAACTCTGGAGTCTTACAAATATACTCAGAATACTTTTTTATTATCTTATCATGGTCGCAAGAATCTAGCAATTCTTTTATTTCATCCAGCATATCACTTGACTCATAAAAGTTAATTAAGATTCCGTAAGCAATTTCGTAGTCGGGATGGTCTGCAATAACGGCTGTCAAATCTCTGACCGCCTGTTCCTCTTCCCCTGTTTCCAAATAGATCTGGGCCCGAAGTGTTCTGGCATCCATACTGTCTGGCTTCAAAGTCACAGCCCTTTTGGCGTAAGTAAGAGCATCCTCATACTCGTTGCTTGAAAACATGGTTTTGGCTTTATTCAGCTGATAATCATACGAATTATAATTCTTCATCTTCTGGTATAGGTAAAACGCAAAAATTGCGGCAGCTAAAACCACAAGAATAAGAACCGTAATTCCGATTCTTTTCCTGCGCTTCTTTTTCCTACGTGCTTTTTCCAGTGCAGCCTCTTCTTCTCTTTTACGCCTTTCCCGCTCCCGCTCCTCCCGTTCCTTTTGCCTCTTGGCATATTGAACGGTCTCAGAGCTATAGAAATCCGGTACCAGCTGTATCTCAGTGCCACATTTGGTGCAGATCAATTCCCCATATTCAATTTTAGCACCGCATTTTGAGCATTTCATATCTTTCACCCTATATTTTCAGGATCTGCCTGCAATTCGCAGAACCCCCTTACCTTCGGTATAAAAACTCATGATTGCACTTCTCCTGTGATGAGTTAGGCAGGGAATCAACCGGATTCCTCCAGATAATTCTCAAATTGCTCCATGCTCATCAACACTTTTCGGGGCTTGGTCCCCTCTTCCGGTCCCACAACACCAGCTTCGGAAAGCTGATCCATAATGCGGGCAGCCCGGTTAAATCCTATCTTAAACATCCTCTGCAACATGCCGATGGACGCCTTATCTTTTTCTATGATGAATTTGCCTGCATCCACAAAGTTTTCATCCCTATCTTCACCGCCGCCGCTATTTCCAGGTCCGCTGCTCAGACTGGTGCTTTCAATCTTCTTTTGGATCTCACTGTCATAACTGCCCTCACCTGCATTTTTAGTAAGATAGTTCACGACATCGGCAACTTCCTTGTCTGATACGAATGCTCCCTGAAGTCTGGCAGGTTTTTGATATCCCTGAGGATAGAAAAGCATATCCCCCTTACCCAGCAGCTTCTCGGCACCGTTCATATCCAGAATCGTTCTGGAGTCTACTCCCGAAGATACCGAAAATGCAATACGGGAAGGCATATTGGCTTTAATCAGACCTGTAATAACATTAACAGAAGGTCTTTGGGTTGCAATAATCAGATGGAGACCCGCGGCTCTGGCCAACTGTGCCAGACGGCAGATAGCATCCTCTACCTCTCCCGGCGCCACCATCATCAGATCGGCCAACTCATCCACGATGATTACGATCTGAGGCAGCTTTTGGGGCTTATTCTCATCATCGATGCCATCCAGCTCCGCCACCTTGGCATTATAGCCCTTTAGATCACGTACGTTGTATTCGGCGAACTTATTGTAACGATCACTCATCTCCGCAACGGCCCAGTTCAAGGCTCCGGCCGCTTTCTTGGGGTCGGTGACCACAGGTATAAACAGATGTGGAATGCCATTATATACAGATAGCTCCACAACCTTGGGATCGATCATGATTAACTTCACATCTTCTGGTTTGGCTTTATAAAGAATGCTCATAATCAGGGTATTGATACAGACGGATTTACCGGAACCCGTGGCACCTGCAATCAGGACGTGAGGCATCTTGGCAATGTCCGTGATCACTGGTTTCCCCGCAATATCCTTACCAGCCGCAAATGCAAGGCTGGATGGGAAATTCTGAAACTCCTCTGTATCCAGCAGATCCCTCAGCATAACGGCACTGTTGGTGGCATTGGGAACCTCGATTCCAACGGCAGCTTTGCCAGGTATCGGAGCTTCAATTCTTATATCGGCAGCCGCCAGATTAAGCTTGATATCGTCTGCCAGATTGACAATCTTGCTGACCTTCACGCCATGCTCAGGCTGAAGTTCATATCTGGTAACCGTCGGACCGCAGCTTACATTGGTCACGGTTACATTGACTCCAAAGCTGTCCAGCGTCTGCTGAAGCTTACTGGCCGTAGCTCTGAGGTGAGCATCCGAATCGCCCATCTTCCCGCCTTTACCACGCTTTAACAGCGATATAGGTGGGAATTTGTATTCGGGCGCCTTTTTCTCAGGCTGTCGTGTGATCTCCTTTTGGATATCCTGGATTCCTGTCTCTATCTCTACTTTTGAAGATCGTGGTTTGCGGTTACGCTCCTTTTTAGGCTCCTCAATAGGATCTGTAGATGCTGGGGTTTGTTCCTCGGGAGTGATTTCCATCATCTCCTGTACCGGCGCCATCGCTGCCACATGTTCCTCTTTTGACTCTTCATTTCTCGTGATAATCAAATCCGGAATCTCTGTCTGTACAGTATCTTCGGACTTAGCAGCCCGTTCCATCCGGGCCTCCCTGGCTATCTCTCTTCGTTCATCCAACTCAAGCTGGCGCTTTTCCTGTCTCTCGTCTTTTTGGATTCTTCTGGTCTCAGAAGCCTTTGCATGATATTCCTTTGCATTGGAATATGCTTTGGAACCGGATTTATGTATGTGCTCAAGCAGAGGACGCTGTGTCGCCACAATAGCCGCGATGACCATTCCTATGATCAGAATCACATAGGCTCCTATGCTGCCGAATGCAAATCCCAGCAATTTCACAAGAATGCCGCCCATAACTCCACCGCCAAGGCGGTTGTAGGAACTGTCCATATAATAGTCAGATATCGCAGCTCCTTTTTCGTAACCAATGGTCAAAAGCTGCATAAATCCACAGAACAGCCAATAAAAAGCCGTCGCTCCCAGGATTTTACGCCTAATCAATACATTGCTGCGGTTCACATAGTAAAAAGCGGTTCCTAAGAAAAACAGTATGGGAAATGCGTATGCCGAAACGCCTAGCATCCCAAAGAAGAAGTCGCTGACCGCACCACCTACCACACCGCCAAGACCAAAATTGGCCAGCACAAGTAAAATACAGGCTGCCAAAATCAAAAGCTCTATGATTTCAAAGCTCAGGCCGCTGTTAACCGGCTTCTTGGATTTTCCTCTACCTTTTCCTCTCGAAGAGGTTCTCGTATTCTTTTTTGCCGACGTTTTTGGCTTTGTAGTTTTTCTTTTCTTGGGCTGCGCCATGCAAAAATTCCCTCCCCTTTTCATAAATTATACTTCTATCATCTCGCAAAATGAATGATCACAGCTACGATGCCTATTACGATACAGTAAGCAGAAAAATAACGTAGTTTCTTCTGCCTCAGGATGGATAAGGCAAATCGTATGCTGAAATATCCCACAATCCCTGCCACCACCATGGACAGTAAGCAAAGAGCCACATCTGCAGGGGCAGCGCTAAACTTTGCACCTTTAAGTTCCACGATCATAGCACCGACGATTGCCGGAATCGAAATAATATAAGAATACTTAATTGCATACTTGCGGCTGAATCCGCACAAAAAACAGGCCGACAATGTGGAGCCCGAACGGGAGATTCCAGGAAATACTGATAATCCCTGAAAAACACCAATTATGGCGGCCTCTGAATACTTTGTATCTCTCGGTGACTTCTCTGTCTCATTCGCCGCACATTCTGTCACAAGCAGCAGAATCGCCGTGATAAAGAAACCAATGGCGGGTGCCAGCAGATTGCCGGAAGCTTCTGTCACCAATCCCTGAATCAGATAACCTATGATTCCCGTAGGTACTGTGGTTATCAAAATCAGAACTGCAAATCTTCGGTAATTGGTGGATAAGAGTTTATGATACCGCTTCTCATCCTGAGATCTCCTGTTCTGAATCCAGATTTTTATGTTGTCAATGATATCTTGAACAATATGGATCAATTCCCATACAAGACGTTTGATATCGGATCTGAAAATGAATATTACGGGAAAAAGTGTCCCCACATGAAGCAGTACTTGAAATAAAACATCGTTCTCCATGTTCAGTCCCATGACCTGCTTGAGAAAGACCAGATGTCCCGAGCTGCTGACCGGAAGGAATTCTGTAATTCCCTGTACCAGTCCTAATAAAATAGCCTGCCAGACAGACATAATTAATCATCCTTATCTATGTAATTTTGTTGTAATCATTTTATGGATGGACATAAGCCACCCAGCGGCTATTATACCACATAAAATGATGAAAAACAATAATTTCACAACAGGAAAAGGCATCTGCTGTTGTCTGAAGCAACTACGGCAGATGCCCGTCCACTCATCCTGTTGTCACATATGGCTGAGCCATATGTTTTATTCTTTGTTATCTATCATAGTGTGTAGTCTGACCAAGGCCTCCGATATGCCTCCGACCTCGTTGATCAGTCCTTCCCAGACGGCTTCTCTTCCGTCCAACATAGTTCCCACATCCTTGACCAGCATATTGGTATCCAACATCAACTCTTCCATACGGCTCTTGGATATCTGGGAATGATCCGCAACGAATTGGGTGATCCGGTCCTGGGTCTTCTCCATGTTGCGGTAAGACTGAGCTACGCCGATGAACATGCCACTTTGGCGCACCGGATGGATTACCATGGTTCCGCTGGGAACGATGAACGAATAATCCGCAGACACTGCCAGGGGAACGCCGATAGAATGGCCTCCACCCAAGACAAGTGAGACTGTGGGTTTGCTCATGGAAGCAATCATCTCAGCGATAGCCAGACCAGCCTCCACATCCCCGCCTACCGTATTCAGTAAAATCAGCATGCCATCTATCGTCTCATCATCTTCAGCCCTTGCCAGGTTGGGAAGAATATGTTCATATTTGGTGGCTTTTGCACGTTCGCCCAGAGCCTCATGGCCCTCAACCTCACCGATTATAGACAAAAGATATATATTACTTTTTGTACTAACTATATTTTCGCTCTTTCCTTCAGTCTGCTCATCCATATTCTCATACTCCTTTTTTCTGAAGTATGCGCAGAAAGAAAGTTATTTATTCATCCAGATTGGTGTATACATACTGAACATCATCATTGTCGTCCAGCAGATCCAAAGTTTTCTGGAGGCTTTTTAAAGCGGCCTCATCAGTCAGTTCCACATAAGTCTGTGGAATCATAGTGACATCGGCATCAGCCATCGGCACTCCTTCTTTTTCCAGTGCTTCACGAATCGCCGAAAAATCTCCTGGGTCTGTGATGATTTCATAGCAGTCTTCTTCATCTGAAAAATCTTCTGCGCCTGCATCCAGTGCTATCATCATCAGATCATCACCATCGATTTCACATTCTTCTTTATCTACGATGATCTGGCCTTTTTTGTCGAACATGAAGGATACACATCCGGGTGTTCCAATGCTTCCCTGTCCTTTTGTAAATGCACTTCTTACATCCGCCGCTGTACGGTTTTTATTGTCTGTCAATGTCTCTACGATGATGGCGATTCCATTGGGGCCGTAACCTTCGTATGTAATGTATTCATAATTATCCGCATTGGCATCTCCGGCAGCTTTCTTAATGCCTCGCTCAATGGTATCATTGGGCATATTATTGGATTTGGCCTTGGCGATAACGTCGCGTAGTTTACTATTGTTTGCCGGATCCGGTCCGCCCTCTTTTACCGCAATTACGATTTCACGTCCTATAATGGTAAAAATCTTGCCTTTCTTGGCATCATTTTTTTCTTTTTTATGCTTAATATTAGCGAACTTTGAATGTCCTGACATACTTTTGCACTCTCCTTCTATATATTATCCTCAAAAAAATATAACACTGAAATTGGAATTCGTCAAGTTTTGGAGGGGGAATGGAGGGTTTTACACAAAAGAAAATTGCTGAATAAAAATAAGCAGCGTGAGCATCGTCAGGCTGCTTATTGTACCCGGATTATGTAGGGAGTTCCAGGCTTATTTTTAAGGCATGGTCTACCTGACGCAGAAGATCGGGGCGCAGGTGACAGATTTTCTCTTTGAGCCGACGCTTGTCGATGGTGCGCAGCTGCTCCAGCAGGATTACGGAATCGCGTACAATCTCATAGGATGAGGCGTCGATTTCGATATGAGTGGGCAGTTTAGCCTTATTCATCTTGGATGTTATGGCGGCACAAATCACCGTAGGGCTGTGCTTATTGCCGATGTCATTTTGTATGATTAAAACAGGGCGGATTCCGCCTTGTTCACTTCCTACCACGGGCCTTAAGTCCGCGTAAAAGATATCTCCTCTTCTAATTACCACTTTTTTCACACTCCGATTTTATGTGTCTTACTTCCAGTATTTCCAAAAAATTCGGGTGTATTCATATAATCTTTAGGATGTTATCTATTCTCTAACTTTTTGTTTACCCTGGTCAATTCTTCAATCAGGTCGGAAGCCAATACTCCGGCTTTGGAAAGCCTGGCGGAGGCAAGCTGGCCTAAGAGACCATGGAGATATACGGCCAGCGGGGCTATATGTATATCATCATGTCCGGGGGTCTGGGCCAGAAGGCCTAAGAGGATTCCGGTCAAGATGTCACCGCTTCCTGCGGTTGCCAGGGCCGAACAGCCGGAGGTGTTAATATAACCGGTCCCGTCAAAAAGCATGGTAAGTGTCCGGGCATCTTTACAGATGCAGGTAACACCATAATTTTGGACAAATTCTCTGGCTGCTGTTGTGATATCCACTTTCAGGTCTTGGATGGACACAGCAGTCAGTCTGGAAAATTCTCCGATATGTGGGGTCAGTATGCATGGGGGAGCCGCTGTCTTCAGCAGGCTCATATGTAGGCTTAGCAGATTCAGTGCATCGGCGTCAATGACACAGGGTTTTTGTTTCTTGTTTTTCATAACGTATTCCAGTAGTTCGGCGGCCTGTGGTTCTGTGGAGAGACCGGGACCAATTCCGATTACATCGGCCCACTCCATATCTTTCTGAAGCTGTATGGTATCCACATCATCGGAATCGTAGATTGAAAGCATGGCTTCCGGCAGGTTGGAAAGCAAATAATCCCGATTTTCTCTGGCGGTGTAGATCTTCAGCATACCGGCTCCCGCACGAAGACAGGCCTTTCCTGACAGGAGGGCGGCTCCGGCCATACTTTTGGAACCGGCTATTAGCAGAACCT
>DVNN01000017.1 GCA_018714325.1 Candidatus Pelethocola excrementipullorum | reverse complement strand
CCCCCAATACATTATATAGTTTTTGCTACACCCCATAAGAAGAAATACCTTCTCCAAAAAGGACAGTATGAAAATACTGTCCTTTTTACTGTCCAAATATAAACGAATACTTATATGAATTTCGGCTATATTTATATTGTTGACTTGGAATATTTAGGGTAATATATAAGGGTGAGACAACAAATCGGTGATGGTATGAATTTACTGGTTTAGGTGTTCTGCACAGATGTATGACAGAAAGAATAAGTATCAAGGAGATGAGGTCGGAGTATGGATATTGAAAGAAAGCAGCTATATGTTACTCAGATGCGGGGAATGTTCAATAAACGTGCCTTGTACAGTGATGAGAGCGGACAGTACAAGATACCGTTTGAGCCGGAGCCGGGAGATCAGGTGACCATTCTATTTCGCACCATGAAGAATAACGTGGATGCTGTGTATTTTATCAGCGGATCTATCCGTAAACCCATGAAGGTGGGATTGAGCCGGAATGGATTTGATTATTATGAGATTCAGATCCAGGCAGGAGAGGAGCCCATCCACTATTATTTTGAAGTCATCTGCGGAAAAATACGTTGTTATTATAACAAACTGGGTGTTTCCAGAGAACTACAGGAATCCTATTCCTTTTGTATTGTGCCGGGCTACAAAACGCCGGACTGGGCCAAGGGAGCCATAACTTATCAGATTTATGTGGACCGTTTCTGCAATGGGGATGAGACCAATGATGTGATAACCAATGAATACTATTACATCGGTAAGCGGGTTAACAAAGTTGAGGACTGGTCTAAGATACCCGATACCATGGATGTCAATAATTTTTATGGAGGGGATCTCCAGGGGGTGATCGATAAATTGGATTACCTCTTGGAGCTGGGTGTGGAGGTAATCTACCTGAATCCGGTCTTTGTATCCCCTTCCAACCATAAATACGATATACAGGATTATGACTATATAGATCCGCATTTTGGCAAGATAGTCTGTGACAAAGGGGAACTTCTGCAAGGTGGGGACAATGATAACTCCCATGCCACCCGATATATCAACAGAGTGACCAATCAGGAGAATCTGGAGGCCAGCAATCAGCTATTCATTCGGCTGGTGGAAGAGGCACATAGAAAAGGGATGAAGATTATCCTGGACGGTGTGTTTAACCACTGTGGCTCATTTAATAAGTGGCTGGACAGGGAAAGAATCTATGAGCAGGAAGATGGATATGATAAGGGGGCTTATATATCCAAGGAAAGTCCTTATCACAGTTTTTTCAAGTTCCACAATGAACATGAATGGCCCTATAATGAATTCTACGATGGATGGTGGGGCCATGATACCCTGCCCAAATTGAACTACGAAGATTCCCCGAAGTTGATGGAGGATATCATGCGCGTGGCACGCAAGTGGGTTTCTCCACCATTTAATGTGGATGGATGGCGGCTGGATGTGGCTGCCGACCTGGGGCATTCACTGGATTTCAACCATAAGTTCTGGAGGGAATTTAGAAGGGTGGTAAAAGAGGCCAATCCGGAGGCGATTATTCTGGCGGAACATTATGGAGATGCCAGATCATGGCTCCAGGGTGATCAGTGGGATACGGTGATGAATTACGATGCATTTATGGAGCCGGTTTCCTGGTTCCTCACAGGCATGGAAAAGCATAGCGATCAATTTCGCCAGGATTTGTTGGGAAATGCAGAAGTATTCATGGATACCATGCATTATCAATCCTCACAATTTTGTCGTCAGTCCCTGGAGACAGCGATGAATGAACTGGACAATCATGACCATTCCAGATTTCTGACAAGAACGAGTCATCGGGTGGGAAGGCTGGCCGATGCGGGCCCGGAGGCGGCCAGTGAGAATGTGAATAAGGCGGTGCTGAGGGAGGCGGTGGTCATGCAGATGACTTGGCCGGGCGCCCCTACCATCTACTATGGAGATGAGGCAGGGGTCTGTGGTTTTACGGATCCCGACAGCAGAAGGACCTATCCCTGGGGGCATGAGGATCGGGAGTTGCTGAGATTCTATAAGAATATCATAAGTGTTCACAAGAAATATTCCGTACTCATAGGGGGAAGCCTGAAGTTTTTATATAAGGATTATAATATTCTCTCCTATGCCCGGTTCAATAAAGAAGAACAGATCATCGTGGTGGTCAATAATCGGGCGGAACAGGCATATGTGGAGATCCCTGTCTGGGAAGCCGGTATCTATAGGACACAGGATACTACGGTAGAAGAAGTTTTCAGCACCAATGCCATTGGTTTTTCGATGGTGGAGAAGGAGAGAGAGGTAAAAGCCGGGGTTCTGGCCCTTGACTTATTCCCACTATCGGCGGTTGTACTGCATCGAATAGAAGAAAAACCATTGTATGATTAAATCCGAGTGATTGCTGCAAGCCCTTATACACAAAAAGAATAGAAAATGTCATTTTGTGAAAAAAGGGCTTGCATTTGTATGAAAGATGTTATATAATCTAAAATTGTCAGAATCAATCTGATCATGGACGGGTTCCCGAGTGGCCAAAGGGGACAGACTGTAAATCTGCTGCAAATTGCTTCGGTGGTTCGAATCCACCTCCGTCCATTTTTTATAAGAAACTTTAACCGCTGCATGTCTTGCAGCGGTTTTTTATTCATTTCAGGAACAGGAGGTAGAGGATGCGCACGGAAAAAGAGATGTTGGACCTGATTATAAACACTGCCAGGGAGGATGAAAGAATTCTGGCGGTTTATATGAATGGATCCAGAACGGACAAGAATGCTTTGAAGGATATCTTTCAGGACTATGATATTGTTTATGTGGTATCGGAAACAAGGCCATTCTACCAAGAGGAAGGATGGATTGACCGCTTTGGCGAGAGGCTTTATATGCAGATGCCCGAAAAGATGGATTACCTAAGGGGAAAAGAGGGTGACCGGGATCAGTTCTATGGGTGGCTGATTCAATTTGCGGACGGTAACCGGCTGGATCTACATGTAGCGTCCCTGGGATATGCCTTGAAAGATATCCGGGCGGATCGTCTGTGCGAGATCCTTTTGAATAAGAACCAGATATTGCCGGAGATACCGGAGTCCTCGGATAGAGATCACTGGGTGAAACGTCCTTCGGAGATCGATTTTCAGTGTGACTGCAATAATTTCTGGTGGTGCCTGAACAATGTTGCCAAGGGACTGTGGCGGGGAGAGATTCCCTATGTCATGGATATGTTGAATCTATATATCAGACCTCATCTGGTTCAACTGCTGTCCTGGAAGATTGGAATAGAGAATGACTTCGCCTGCAGTATCGGGAAGTCCGGAAAATATATGTATCGCTTTCTGGAACCGGAGATTTGGCAACGGTTTCTGAGTACATACAGTAATGGGGAAGAGAGAAATCTGTGGGAGGCTACATTTTCCATGTGTGATTTGTTTGATGAGACGGCCAGAGAGGTGGCCGGTGGTCTGGGATATTCCTACAACCACAAGGAGGCCGGGGCAGGCAGAGGATTTCTTTCACATGTCAGGAGATTGCCGAAGGATGCCAACGAAATCTACTAGAAACCTTTGAAAAGTGCAAGTCGAATGAGGAATTTATATGAAAATAGACAGATTAATTGGAATCTTGTCCATCCTGCTGCAAAAAGAGGATGTGACCGCCACCTATCTGGCCGAGCGGTTCGAGGTATCCAAAAGAACCATAACCAGAGATATCGACAGTCTGGGAAGGGCAGGAATTCCCGTCGTGACGCGGCAGGGGAAAAATGGTGGCATTTCCATTATGGAAGGGTATGGCATTGATCGTACGTTGCTTACCTATTCTGAGATGAAGGCCATTCTGGCCGGCCTTGACAGCCTGGACAGCATCTCGGGCAGTAAACGGTACCAGCAACTGATGTCCAAGTTGGCGGCGGATCATGATTCGGCCCTGCCTAACAATAAGCATATCCGAATTAATCTTTCTTCCTGGTACAAGTCCACGCTGGCTCCTAAGTTTGAATTGATTCAGGAGGCCATCGATAAGGCGGAATATATCCGGTTTACCTATTATTCGCCAAAGGGTGAGAGCAAGAGGGTGCTAGAGCCTTATTTTCTGATGTTTCAGTGGTCTTCCTGGTACGTGTGGGGCTATTGTCAGGAACGAAAGGATTTTCGCATGTTTAAGTTAAATCGTATGGATTTGCCAGAGAAGTCAGGGAAAAACTTTAGAATTCGGCAGCTGCCGGAAATATCCACGGCGCCGGAACATTATTTCCCCCAGTCCAAGATAGAGGTCTGCGCCCTGTTTGAACCAGGTATGAAGTGGAGGTTGATAGAAGAATATGGCATGGAATCTTATGAAGAGCAGGAGGATGGAAAACTTCTGTTCCGCCATGGATTCGTGGACGGGGAAAATGTGCTGAGCTGGGTACTGAGCTTTGGGCAAGAAGTGGAGCTATTGGAGCCCAGGGAACTTCGCAGTCAACTTCTGGAAGTTGCCAAAAAAATCGGTGAAAAATACGAGAGGTAAGGATCTCAGGTAAACAGGACAGACTGTTGTCCTGTTATCTATGCTATATTCTTTATAACAATCTGCTGGAGTAAGGGGCAGGCCATAAAAAGGTCTGTGAAACTTATGAGAAAGAGAGGATATGGAGAGTTGGAAAAACTAGACTATAAAAAAGAGTATCGGGATCTATATCTGCCCAAGAAAAAGCCTTCCATCGTCCAGGTGCCGGAGATGGTATTTATCATGGTGGATGGAAGAGGTAACCCCAACACCGGCGAGGAGTATCAGCAGGCTATGGAGGTATTGTATGGGCTGTCCTATGGAATCAAGATGAGCAAGATGAACGGATCCCAGCCGGAGGGATATTTTGAATATGTGGTCCCGCCCCTGGAAGGTCTTTGGTGGGTGAAGGATGTGGAATTTGATGGGAAAAATGTGACAGATAAGGAAAAATTCTGTTGGACCTCCATGATACGCCAGCCGGAATTCGTGACGGAATCTGTCTTTGAGTGGGCGAAGGAGATGCTGGGACATAAGAAGCCACAGTTGGATCTTTCCAAAGCCAGGCTTGTGAAGTTTACGGAGGGACTTTGTGCCCAGATCATGCATGTTGGGCCCTACGATAATGAGGCCGCTAGTATCGAGATCCTGGAAACTTATATAGAAATGGAAGGATATGTTCAGGAGTTGAACGAATTGCGTCGTCACCATGAGATATATCTGGGAGATCCCAGAAAGACAAAGCCGGAAAACTTGAAGACGGTAATCCGGCATCCTGTTATGAGGAAGGAAAGATAGGGGGATGAAGATGATTACTACAAGATGCGGATTATCCTGTGAGGGATGTTCTTATAAAGAAGATTGCGGGTGTGGGGAATGTATCAAAAGTAATGGCAATCCCTTTCACGGTCCCTGCAGACTGGCACAGTGTTGTCAGGATAAGGGGCATGTTCACTGTGGAGAGTGCAAGGAATTCCCCTGTGAGCTTCTCAAAGAATACTCCTATGATCAGGAACAGGGGGATCAGGGAGAACGGATTGAGGTCTGCCGGCAGTGGAGCAGCAGGAGGCAGGATACCAGTTATCCATGGATCCATGAATATCTGAGCGAAAAGCCTGGGACAGAGATGGACTTTAAGGTGGAGTGGCAGTGGACACGTTATAAAATCGGCAACAAGATGTTTGCGGCGGTCTGTAAGGACGATTCGGGAAATGATTACATCATATCTTTGAAATTGGAGCCTTCGGAAGGGGAGTTCCTTCGAAGCCAGTACGAAGAAATCATTCCGGGATATTATATGAATAAGCTACACTGGAATTCTGTGGATCTTTATGGAAAAGTTCCGGAGAATCTTTTGAAGGATATGATTGATAAATCTTATGATTTGATGTTGAATAGTCTCAGTAAGAAGATGCAAAGAGAGATACTTGGCAAAGAAAACTAAAAGAACAGGATATGAAAAGTGTGTAAAAGCAACGTGCGCAAAAGAGCTTGGCGAATCAGGCTCTTTTTGCATTGTAAATAAGAGAAGTGGGGATGCTTTAGATGAAGCGTGAGGCGCTGAGCATTATATATTTGCATCTGCTGGAAAAATATGAGATTATATAGATAATTTGTTGTAGAAGGGTTTAGATTTCTATATAATAGAAAGTATTACTGCAATTAATTTTGACAAGATAATCATCACGGCGGGTGTTCAGAAGCAATCAGGAGATAAGAAACATGATAGAAAAAAGGGATATTAGAAGTGAGGTAAGGGGGCAGGTCTTTCAGCGCGGGCAGCTGATCTTCCAATGCCAGGGGGTGAAGGATGTGAAAATCACCACCGAAAAGGATGAGGAAGACTATGATATCACCCATATTATGGGACGTGTGAGGGGGAGCAGCCGGAATTTTTATGATGTGAGCTTATCGGCGGATGAGGACTATAAGGAAATTGTGGACTATAAGTGTGAATGTGTGGCATACCATACCTATCAAGGTATGTGTAAACATTGCGTGGCTCTGGCACTGCAGTATATGGAAATCCGGGATGCAGGGCATGTTAAACTATTTTCTGAACCAGTGAACAGCATGAGATCCTTGCGGGGGGTTAAGCTTACCGATCCGGAACTTGGGAGGATTCTTCAGCGTTACTCACTGAAAACCAAGATACCCTTTCTTCAGCCAAGCGAGCTTGGTAAGGTAAGGCTGGAACCGGTGCTGCACATGGGGCAGGTGGATATCAACCTGGAATTCCGCATCGGAATCCAGAGGATGTATATATTGAAAAACATCAGTAGAATGGTACAAAACGTACATCATATGGAAGAAGTGAGCTATGGAAAGGAGCTTCAGTTCGTCCATGATATACGTGCTTTTACGCCGGACAGTCAGAAGATGCTCCGGTATATCATGCAGCAGTCCGAAACCTTGGATTCCTGGTCTGGCGGGTTTGAGCGGACGATGATCATGACGCCTGAGCGGTTTGAGAGCTTCCAAAAGGCGGTGGGAAACAAGACGTTTGAAGGCAGTGTCCATGGAGAAAGAGAGCAAAATTGGCGATTCGTGGAGGAGGCGCCGTCCCGTAAACTAACCGTCGTTGGAGAGGAGCAGGGAATCCGCATGGAGATGGAGCCCATGATCAAATATGCAGGGGCGAATTACGTCTATTATTTTAAAGGCGGACTCATCTATCGTATGGAAAGGGTGCAGGAAGAGGAAATTCGGGAGTTTGAGAGTTATATGAACTCTTGGCGGGGGCTTCAGAACTATGTATCCAATGATGAGCTGCCATTGTTCGTAAGAAACCTGCTTCCGATATTGGAAAAATATTATCAGGTTGAGGTCGATCACTTTGATACGTCTCTCTATGAGCCTGAGGAAGTGGAATTCCAGCTGTATCTGGATGCGCCACAAAGAGATATGATTACTTGTGATCTTACGGCGGTCTATGGCGAAGAGGTCTACCATGTGTTTGCAGGGGTGGAGGAATACTCCAAAAGAGATACCTTAAAGGAAATCGAAGTCGGCACGTTGGTCTGCAATTATTGTAATGCCTATGATGATGAAGGAAAGTTGGAGGTTGTCATCAACGATGATGAGAAGATGTATGAATTCCTAACAGAGGGAATTCCACGGTTTCAGGAAGTTTCCAAGGTGTTTATTTCCGACAGACTGAAGAAATTCCGGGTGATCAGTTCGCCTAAGGCGACCCTTGGAATCTCGCTTTCCGGCGGGCTTTTGGAGTTTACCTTGGAATCTGGGGATTTATCCATGGAACAGATGATTTTTCTACTGTCGAAATACGACAGGAAGAAGCGGTTTTACCGATTGAAGAATGGGGAATTCGTGGATCAGCAGGATGAAAAACTGGCGGCACTTTCCATTTTAAAGAAGGAACTTCAGATATCGGATAAGGATATGAAGAAGGGAACGGTGACCCTTCCCAAGTATCGCGCCTTATATCTGGATGCCAGCATGGAGGAATTGACGGGGATTCCGATACACACAAACCAGGATTTCAGAACACTGATCCATAATATAAAAAGGGTAGAAGACAGTGAATTTAAGTTGCCAGCAGAATTGGATGGGATTCTTCGGGAATACCAGAAAAAAGGATTCTTATGGTTGAAGACATTGAAGCAGAATGGGTTTGGAGGGATCCTGGCAGACGACATGGGGCTGGGAAAGACCCTTCAAGTCATCGCATTTTTGCTGTCTGAATATAAGGAGAAAGAGTCGGAGATAACCAGATCCCTGGTAATCTGCCCGGCATCTTTGGTCTATAACTGGAAAAGTGAATGTACTCAGTTTGCCCCGGAACTGCCGGTATCAATGGTGGTGGGGAATGCTATGGAGCGGAAGGATCTGATTCTGTCAGCCGGTAAAAGAGAGGTGTTGATTACCTCATATGACCTTCTGAAAAGGGATATTGAGTATTATCGGGAAACTTATTTTGCCAATGAGATTATCGATGAGGCACAGTATATTAAGAACCATGCCACCCAGGCATCCAAGGCTGTGAAGAGGGTTGATTCCGGATTTCGGGTGGCTTTGACCGGTACCCCTGTGGAGAACCGATTGAGTGAATTGTGGAGTATCTTTGAATATCTGATGCCTGGATATCTGTATAGCTACCAGAGGTTCCGGGAGGAAATCGAAATTCCGGTGGTCCAGAATCAAGAGGAAGAGGCGCTGAAGCGTCTGCATAAGATGATTCGCCCGTTCGTACTGCGCAGGCTGAAGAAGGATGTGCTGAAGGATCTTCCCGAAAAGCTGGAAAAGAACATATATGCCCGGATGGAAGGGGAGCAGGAGCAGATCTATCAGGCTCACGTGCAGAATTTGCAGATGATGTTATCGGGACAGACCGGTGAGGAATTCGATAAGTCCAGAATGTTGATTCTGGCTGAGCTCACGAAATTAAGACAGATCTGTTGTGATCCGGCACTGCTTTTGGAAGGGTATCACCAGGGATCCGCCAAACTGGATCTATGTCTGGACTTGGTGGAGAATGCGGTGGAAGGAGGGCATAAGATTCTTCTGTTTTCCCAGTTTACCACCATGCTGGATCGTATCTGCAAAGGTCTGAGAAGGAGAGAAATCAGTCATTACCTGCTGACCGGAGCAACATCCAAAGAGGAGAGGATGCAGCTGGTACAGTCCTTCGATCAGGATGACACCAGTGTCTTTTGTATTTCGCTGAAGGCCGGCGGTACGGGACTAAATCTGACAGCGGCGGATATCGTCATACATTTTGATCCCTGGTGGAATACGGCAGTACAAAATCAGGCAACGGATCGTGCCCACAGAATCGGGCAACAGAATACGGTGATGGTATACCGATTGATTGCCAAGGATACCATAGAAGAGAAAATTGTGCAGCTTCAGGATAAAAAGCAGATGCTGGCGGAGCAGGTTCTGGGAGGAGAAGGAATACAAAGTTCGGCATTTACGAAAGAAGAATTAATAAAGCTATTGGAGTTTTAAAGTATTTACATTTTTCTGAAGATTCAATATAGAGATATATTAGAAAGAAGTTTTATTGTATAATAGGTACAACTTTACTCAAGAAGTGAAAAATGAGCGAACAAAATATATGAAAAAAGAGAGGGCATTTTATGAGATATGAGATTAAAGGCGAAACGCTCCCAGTGGTGATCTGTCACCTGGAAGATGGCGAAAAAATGATTACTGAAGGAGGCGGTATGTCCTGGATGTCACCCAACATGCAGATGGAAACCACCACCAACGGAGGGGTTGGGAAGGCTTTTGGCAGGATGTTTTCCGGTGAAAAGATGTTTCAGAATGTTTATACTGCCCAGGGATCGGGAATGATAGCATTTGCTTCCAGCTTTCCGGGATCCATCCGTGCCTTTGATATTGCACCGGGCCAGGAGATAGTGCTGCAGAAAAGTGCGTTTCTGGCCAGCGAATCGGGAGTGACACTTTCTGTATTCTTCAATAAAAGGGTAGGCTCCGGCTTATTTGGCGGAGAGGGATTCATCATGCAGAAGGTCAGCGGCTATGGAAAGGCATTCGCTGAATTCGACGGACATGTGATAGAATATGAATTGGAAGCAGGTCAGCAGATTGTTGTGGATACAGGTCATCTGGCCGCTATGAGCGGAAGCTGCACCATCGATATCCAGAGTGTTCCCGGTGTTAAGAATATGCTGTTCGGCGGAGAGGGGCTGTTTAACACCGTGATTACAGGACCGGGCCATGTGTGGCTCCAGACCATGCCAATATCCAATGTGGCCGGAATCTTATCCCCCTATATACACACCGGCAATTCTTGATTTTGTGGCATAAATTACGGACACCGGTTGGGCGGGCAACAAACTGAGCCTTTCTTTTTTGAAAAAATTGTGTTAGAATAGGCATACTTGAAAGACCGGATGGAGGTAATTTGATCATGAGTGAAAAAATCATATTGACAGGTGACAGACCTACAGGCAGGTTGCATATCGGCCATTACGTAGGGTCTTTGAAACGAAGAGTAGAATTGCAGAACTCAGGTGAGTTTGATAAAATTTTTATTATGATAGCAGATGCCCAGGCTCTGACGGACAATTCTGATAACCCGGAAAAGGTGCGCCAGCATATCGTGGAGGTTGCATTGGATTATCTGGCTATTGGACTGGATCCTAAAAAGACCGTAATCTTTATACAGTCCCAGATCCCTCAGCTTTGTGAATTGTCCTTCTATTATATGAATCTGGTTACGGTATCTCGTCTGCAGAGAAACCCTACCGTTAAATCAGAGATACAGGCCAGAAACTTCGAAGCCAGCATTCCCGTAGGTTTCTTTACCTATCCTATCAGCCAGGCTGCGGACATCACTGCATTTAAAGCCACAACCGTACCGGTTGGCGAAGATCAGGAACCAATGCTTGAGCAGGCCAAGGAAATTGTAAGGAAATTTAACTCTGTATACGGTGAGGCTCTTGTAGAACCCAAGATACTGCTTCCAGACAATAAGGCTTGTCTCCGTCTGCCAGGCGTGGATGGTAATGCTAAGATGAGTAAATCTCTGGGGAACTGTATCTATCTGGCTGAAGAACCGGAAGAGATCCGTAAGAAAATCATGAGCATGTACACAGACCCCAATCATATCCGTGTTGAGGATCCAGGCTCGATAGAAGGTAATACGGTATTCACCTACCTGGATGCATTCAGCAGACAAGACCACTTCGAACGATTCCTGCCGGAGTATGCAAATCTGGATGAATTAAAGGCTCACTACCAGAGAGGTGGACTGGGTGATGTGAAGGTGAAAAAGTTCCTGGACAAGATCATACAAGAGGAACTGGAGCCTATCAGAAACCGTAGAAAAGAATATCAGAAAGATATCTCTTACGTATACCAGATGTTGAAGGAAGGCAGCGAAGCTGCGGAGAAAGTGGCCGCACAGACCCTTGCCGAAGTAAAACAAGCCATGAAAATCAACTACTTTGACGACGAAAATCTAATCGCCGGACAACAGGAAAAATACAGTGAGAACTAATTCACTCAAAAAATAAGCATATAATTCATAACCAAATAAAAGAATTCCCGGAAAGAACGTTACTTCTTTCCGGGAATTCTTTTTGATATCATCAAAACCCTCCGGGGATGCACATGACGCTTTATCTAATTATAATAAGGCATCCACCAGCCCCGATACACCAAATTCAGAAGCAATACTCTTAATCCCTTCCAAAACCTCTTCCCTGGAATAATCATGTTCCTCCAGAAACTCATTCTGAAATTCATTAATATGCTCATAAAAAGCAAAAGCACTCCTCAATTGAGACATGTCCGAAGTATCCAGATGCTCGTACAAAAGATTCTCCGCCTCATTAATCCGCCCACTATCCGCCAATTCGAACAAATCAATATCACCATTTTCATCCGAAGAAGTAGTGAGAAAAGAATCACTAATTTCCTCCTCCTCCTTCTTCTTGAACATAATCTTAGCAATAGCCTGCATCATCTGCTTAATCAGACGCATAACATAATCCTGTTGATAATCCATACCCTAAATTAACCTCCTAAAATACTATCTCTGAACCTAATTATATACCAGTAAAATAAGCCCGGCAAGTGAAAAAATTGTGACGAGACTCCCCACCTTGATTTTCAATATATGATATATATTTTATCTTTCCGATGAAAGCCGCGATCTTTAAATTCAACGAAGAAGTATCTTAGTTAATTATTTGTAGGACAGGTTGGATATGATGAACTTGTAGCAATAATTGAATTTATCAAAGGGGAATTACAACGAAATCTTTATTTGTATGTATTAACTTTCGTATATGGCAGCCATATCATGTAATCGCCGCTTCATTTCTGTGCGGATATGTAACGGCTCTAAACACTCGCATTTATCCCCAAAACTGAAAAGAATATTGTAGTAGTAATCGTTCTCTATGAAAGGAAAGCTAACAATGTAATGCTCATTGCCATCAGGCGAAAAGTGTTCATAAGCGCAAAAATCAAGCACCCTGTCCATGACAGATTTATGAATACGGATTTTGATTTTTATTTGCATAGTTGCCAAAATATCAGCAAAATCTAACTGCGGTTTTTGGTAATCTCGTGGCGTAAAAGATTCCGCTTGTATTTGTAGATTTGATATGCGAGATATTTTGAATAAGCGAAAATTGTTTCTTTTAAAGCAATACCCTTGCCAATACCAATCGCTGTTTTTCAATACAAGCTGATATGGCTCGGCTGTTCGTACGGTTTTGTTTCCATAGCGGTCTGAATATTCAAAGGTCAGTAGCCTGCTTTCCTGTAAAGCTGTTTTGATAATTTCTAAATATGGTTGTATATTCCTGTTGCTCATCCACGGACTTAAATCTATATATATTTGATTTGCTTTTAATTCAATGTCTTTTGCTCTGTCGGTGGGGATAAAACTCTTGACTTTGGCAAGGGCGTTTACTATCTCATCACCTCGTACCATGTTGGAGAGGTTGGAAAGCCCCAACAAGATAGCAGAAAGGTCGGTGGTCGAAAAAATCTTTTTATCAATCTTGTATTCCGGCATGATTTCAAAGCCGCCGCCCACTCCCGATGCCCCGCGAACAGGAATGCCCGCCATGTTGATAGAGTCTATGTCACGGTAGATTGTACGGGGTGAAACTTCGAACATATCTGCTAATTCCTGTGCGCCTATACGCTCTTTATCAAGGAGTATCATAATAATGCTAACAAGCCTGTCAATTTTCATCTGATAGTCCCCTCCCAAATTCAAATTTTTTTTATTATTATATATTGTGGCCATACTGTTGTCAACAATTGTATAGTACAATAAAGAAGCAAACAAATCAATCTACTTACCAGGAGGAGATACTATGCAGAAAAAAGCATTAGTAATCATTGACATTCAAAATGACATAACAAAGAATTACAAGGATATAATTGACAATCTCAATAAAGCTATTGATTGGGCAGTCGATAATGATATTCATGTTATTTATATAAGACATGAAAATCTATCGGCCGGCACGAGGACTTTTAAACCCAATACGTATGGTGCTGAATTAGCTTCAGATTTGAAAATAGCATCAAAAAATGTATTTACAAAATACAAAGGAAACGCATTAAGCAGTGAAGAATTTACAGACTTTATTAGTGACAATGAAATATACGATTTCTACATAACAGGAGCAGATGCTGTAGCTTGCGTAAAATCAACCTGCTACAACTTATGCAAAGCAAAATATAACGTTAATGTCTTATCAGATTGCATTACCAGCTATGACAAAAGGAAAATTGATGAAATGCTGCACTATTATGAAAGCAAAGGCAGTAAAA
>DVNN01000238.1 GCA_018714325.1 Candidatus Pelethocola excrementipullorum | reverse complement strand
GATCCATTGAAAAATATTTTTTTGCTTTGTTAGTAAACCGCTTCACTTAATTGTAATTTTGAAGTATAATTAAGAAAAAAACGGAGAAAACGATTATGAAAAATAAAGCGAAAAAAACAAAAATCTCAGATGTAGCCAGTTATGCAGGTGTTTCACAGACAACGGTATCTAATTACATCAATGAAAAATATGAAAAAATGGCAGAAGAAACAAAACAAAAGATTCAACAGGCAATAGACATCTTGGAATATGTTCCGAGTTTGAGCGCGCGTCGATTGTCTGCAAAAGTAAAGAGTAAAACGATTTGTCTTATTATACCAAGAAATTTAGCATATGTTTTTGATTCAATATATTTTTCAACGGTTTTCAGCGTTGTCGGAAAGGCAGCAGAAGAAGCTGGATACTCAGTTTTAATCTATTCCAGAAATAGAAAAGATAATGGAAAACAGATGGAATACTTGCTTGGATTGGCACAGTCTTTAGTTGATGGCTTTATCATCTTTGATTTGTTACAGGATGATTTTTATTTTAAGGAGTTTGAAAACTATAATATCCCATATGTATGTGTCGGTAAAATCGCAGACTATGAAGATTATCATTATGTTGCATCTGATCATGGTAAAGGAATTATTGATGCAATGGAATATTTAATTAGTTTGGGACACAAAAAAATTGGAGCCATTGAAGATAATAAAGCAAGTGTAGTAGAGATGGTTAGAAAACAAGCTCGAGATACAATGATCGAGAAATATAATTTACCATCAAAAGAAGGCTATTTTAGAAAGTTACCTGAAAAATCTACTGCAGATGATATCTATCAGTGCTGTGAAAAATTCCTAAAACAGGAAGAAAGGCCTACAGCAGTGCTATTGACATCAACCTTTCGACATTCCTTTATAAGGGCAGCAAAAGATAATGGAATTCGCATTCCAGACGATATATCGGTTGTTGCGATTGAGTATTATGACGATTATGAGATAGGATATATTGAGTTTACCAACCAGGATTATACAAGAATTGAATCAAAAGCAGGAGAGGTATCACGAATTGCATTCAAAAAACTTCTGGAGCTTATTGATCATCCAGATGAAGAGTTTGAATCATGTTTAACTCCATTGAAACTTACGGAGGGTAAGACCACGAAGAAGCTGCAATAGGAGTTGTATTTAGGGAGGATATACTATGAGTAAAATGAAAAAGTTTTTATCCTGTACTTTATGTGTAGCTATGATTATGAGTTTAGCGGCTTGTGGAAGTTCTAATAAAAGTGCGGATACAAGTAAAAAAGAATCATCCAATGCTGGTGGAACGAAAAAATTAGTCTTTTGGGACAAATCTGAATATGTTGCAGCTTATAACAAAATGATGAAAGAAAAGATCGATCAGTTTGCTGAAGAAAATAACGTGGAAGTCGATTATGTAATTGTACCTTCAGGCGATCTAAAACAGAAATTAGCTGCAGCTATAGAATCTGGTAATCAGCCTGACTTAATTATGGGTGATAATACTACGGTTGCCGAATATGTTGCTACGAATCAGTTGGCAGAAGTTACTGATGTGATTGATAAAATCGATTATAAAGAAAACGCAAAAGCCTACTCTAAATTTGATGATAAAGACTATCTTGTCCCTGTATCGTTAACAGCGCCAGGTATGTATATCAGAAATGACAAATGGTCTATGACTCCAACTACCTGGGAAGAATTGAAAGCGGAAGCAGAGAAAATTAATGATCCTGAAAATGGATTCTATGCATTGGGTCTTCCTCTTGGAGCCAGTGGTGGTGGAGATGCAGAAACTTTTGTACGTACTGTAATTCTTGACTTTGGTGGAAGGCTAGTTGATGAAAACGGTAATGTTACTGCAAATAGTCCAGAGACACTTGCCGCGATGGAATATATAGCCTCCTTATATGAAGATGGATTATGTCCCCCAGATGCTATTACCTGGGATGATAGTGCTAATAACTCAGCATATTTAGCTGGTACTGTTGGTATGATCTGTAACTCCGGTTCTGTTGTGACATCTATGCAGGAAGAAAATCCAGATTTATTGGCAAAGACAGACATTATACAGTATCCAAGTTTATCTGCGGATAGTACATCATATACTCTGGGAGGAGCTAATGTATTTGGTATCTTTGAAACTGGTGCCAACACAGAGGTAGCAAAGGATTTCGTATCTTATTACTTCAGTGATTCAGATTTCTATAATCAGATGGTAGAAGCTATGGGTTCCATGTGGCAGCCTGTAATCAAAGGCTATGACGATACGGATTTCTGGAAAGAAGAGACACATTCCGGTTGGTTACAGAACTCCATGAATCTTTCTTTGACTACATATCCTGCACCAACGGAATCAAAAGCCGCAGTAGCATTCTCAAACCAACTTTGCACAAAGGCGATGCAGGAGATCGTTGTTAATGCAACAGAACCTCAGACGGCATTAGATAATCTCGAATCTGCACTAAAGGAAATTTATAAATAACAGTGAAAATCAGACGAGCGGAACTTCTGCTCGTCTGGTAAAAGAAAGGGGCAAAAAAGTTGAGTAAAATAAAGAAGACAGTGCCCATAAAAAAAGGAGTTCAGACAAAAAGGGATCATCTTTTTGGCTTCCTTCTAATGATTCCTATTATCGTCGTTATTTTTGGTGTAATGGGATATCCATTTCTAAGAGCTGTTTATTTATCTTTTACGGATAAAGTAGTGGGGGCTAAAGAAACCTTTGCCGGATTGAAAAATTATGAATCATTAATCTCAGACCCTATCTATTGGAAATCATTAAAAAATACATTTATTTATACGGCTGGATGCATAGGAGCTAAATTTTTATTAGGATTATTATTAGCAGTTATCCTGAATCAGTCATTCAAGGGAAAAGGATTCTTTAGAACCGTATTATTGATACCTTGGGCGATACCGGGAATGGTAGCGGCTACCACCTGGAGATGGATGTATGACAGTACCTATGGGATCATCAATAGTTTACTGATTGCAGCTGGCATTACAAAGGTAGGCGTCTCTTGGCTGAGTGATACACACTTAACCTTGCTGTCTACTATGATTGTTAATATATGGCGTGGCGTTCCATTTTTTATGTTTAGCATATTAGGTGCCTTACAGACATTGGATAAGCAGCAATATGAAGCAGCGTATGTGGATGGAGCCGGCAGTCTTAGACAATTCTGGTATATCACACTTCCATCGATTGCCGGGGTATTAGGAATTACCACTTTATTATCTACCATATGGACATTTAATGATTTTGAAAATGTATATTTGATAACTGGTGGTGGTCCGTTGTATTCATCAAGCACCATAGCGACTTATACATATGATATGGCATTCATTCAGAACAATTTTGCAGGAGCCTTATCAGTTGCAGTATCGGTTGTTCCAATACTGTTAGTTTTGATCTTAATATATACAAAGCATAATAAGGAAGCATAGGAGGATGCCATTATGGTTATGAAAACAAGAAAAAAGATAGCACGAAATGTTCTTACATATGGCATTCTGATCATTGCGCTTATTATTACGATATTTCCAATATACTGGATGTTAAAATCATCTGTTACAGTTGATAGTGAAATGTATGTTGCAAGACCATCATTATTTACCAGTTCATTTACACTAAACAATTATAAAGAATTATTTAGTGAAACACATTTTGGACGTGCGTTAATTAACAGTTTGGAAATTGCTGGAGTTACTACGGTGTGCTGTTTGATTATCAGTATTTTAGGATCGTATGCGATGACCCGTGTCAGATTTCCTGGACGTAAGTTCTTCAGAATGAGTATTCTTTTTTCATACTTAATTCCAACTGCCGTATTATTTATTCCTATGTATGTTTTTGTCAGCAGTTTAGGGTTTTATGATAATAAGTTTGCTTTGTTGATAATTTATCCCACATCGGTTGTACCATATTGCTGCTATATGTTGATGAACTATTTTAAAGCAATTCCATATGCATTAGAAGAAGCAGCTCTAATCGATGGATGCACAAAATTACAGTCGTTGCTTCATATTATTGTGCCTATTTCATTACCTGGAATTGCAGTAGTAGCTACTTTTGCATTTACAATGTCATGGAATGAATATTTGTATGCGATGATTATGACAACGAGTAATGCACAGCAGACCGCCGTAGTTGCAATATCCAGTTTTAAATATGCGGATTCTGCTATTTGGGGAAGAATCATGAGTGCATCAGTAATTACGTCGCTGCCGGTTACAATTATTTATATCGTGGCGCAAAGCCTGCTGATATCCGGAAAAGCAGATGGAAGTGTAAAATAAATCTATTGGAGGCATTAATTTAATATGAATCAGACATATGAAAGTTTACTTAATAATGTGAATACAAATTCAAAACCATCGGAGCTGAGAATTACTGATTTAAGAGTTGCTGATATCGTGGATGCGCCGATGCACTGTACTCTGGTAAAGATTTTCACAAATCAAGGTCTCGTGGGTTATGGTGAGGTTAGGGATGGTGCTTCTAGAAACTATATTTTAGCATTAAAGAGCAGAATTCTTGGAGAAAATCCATGTAATATTGATAAGATATTCAGGAGAATCAAACAGTTTGGTGGAATGGCAAGACAAGGTGGCGGTGTATGTGGAATCGAACTGGCACTTTGGGATTTGGCCGGAAAAGCGTATGGTATCCCTGTATATCAGCTGTTAGGTGGAAAGTTCAGGGATAAAGTCAGAATGTACTGTGACACCGATGTGGAAGGAAAACATACCGGAATTGAGATGGGAAATGCATTGAAAAAACGTATGGAAAAAGGCTTTACTTTCCTTAAAATGGATTTGGGTATTGACCTTTTATATGAGGAACCAGGTGCATTATCGGCCCCCTTAGGAGTTGTTGAGGAATTAAAAGAATCATCTGCATATAATGCAATTCCTAGAAATCTTGATGAGAAGAGCAGAGCTGTTAGAAATCATTATTATGACGTTCAGAATATTGCACATCCCTTTACAGGAGTTCAGGTGACAGAACATGGATATGATGTTTTGGAACAGTATGTAGCGGATGTTCGAAGTGTAATTGGATATGAAATTCCATTAGCAATCGATCATTTTGGACATATCGGAGTAGAATCTTGTATTCGTTTGGCAAAACGCATTGAAAAATATAATATTGCCTGGATGGAAGACTTACTTCCATGGCAGCTTACAGGTCAATATGTAAGATTGAGAAATTCGACTTCAGTACCAATCTGTACAGGAGAGGATATTTACTTAAAAGAAAACTTCAGGCCATTATTGGAATCCGGAGGGGTTTCTATCATACATCCGGATTTATTAACATCGGGTGGGATTCTTGAAACTAAAAAAATAGGAGATATGGCACAGGAATATGGTGTTGCGATGGCTGTACATATGGCAGAAACACCTGTTGCGTGTCTCGCAGCTGTTCATAGTGTAGCGGCTACCGAAAACTTCCTTGCACTTGAATTCCATTCCATGGATGTTCCCTGGTGGCAGGATCTTGTAGAAGGAATTGAAAAACCGATTGTGAATAATGGATATATCACAGTGCCAGATGCGCCCGGACTGGGAATTGCTTCATTAAATGATGAGGTAATCCGTGAACATATACATCCAGATTATCCTGAAATCTGGTTACCAACAGAAGAGTGGAATGGTGATTATTCACATGACAGAACCTGGAGCTAAAGGCACCTTTGAAGGGAGATAGCTATGCACTTTAATGTGAAAGAAGACATTGTTGAATTAACATCAAAATGGACAGGAGAAAGATTGCCTGACGGACGTCCGAAGGTATCAGATTCAGATTTGGAAGAATTGCGTCATTTGACATTAGAAGAGGTTTGGCATCCATTATATAATAGAGGATACATAAATCAATTTGAAGAGCATCTTTTAAAATTACATGATGGTCATAAAATGGTTGGTCGTGCGGTTACCTGTTCTTATATTCCAGCCAGACCAGATCTTGAAGAAACGGTAAAAAAGATTGGAACCTCTGAGGGTAGAAAAGGCACTTGTAATCAATGGGTGATTGATACTCTGGTTGAAGGAGATGTTGTTGTTGCAGATATGTTTGATAAGATTTATGAAGGCACGTTTGTTGGAGGTAATCTGGCAACGGCAATTTCAAATCGTACCAGGACGGGAGGCGCTGTAATCTGGGGAGGAATCAGAGATTTAGAGCAAATCGAAGGAATTAAGGGACTTCAGATCTATTATAGAGGCGTTGATCCAACACCTATTAAAAATTTTGTTATGACAGGATTTAATTCGGCAACCAAAATCGGTGGTGCGGTGTGTCTGCCTGGAGATGTTGTTTTTGGTTATGGAGGAGGTGTTATATTTATACCGAGTTATTTAGTTAAGGAAGTAATTGAGTCTGCTAAAAAATCACATGCTAAAGATATTTTTGGATTTGAGATGATAAAGCAGGGTATCTATACTACTGCAGATGTAGATATTGACGTATGGACTGTAGAGATGCTGGATGACTTAACTGCATTTATCAAAAAAGATTCAAGATGTGAAAATTTCCGTGAAATAAATTGGAATCAAGAGTATGAGGAAGCCAAAAAATATTACGCATGCATGGGATAGGAATTCTCTAAATTGCGAGAGTAAAAAGAAATATGTTAAGCGGTGAATCATTTAGAGATTCACCGCTACTTTTTTATTGACAAGAGAATTAGACCTGACTATAATGTACTTATACAATAAGTACACTTAAATACAAAGGAGTGGATAAGTGGAGATTATAATCAGCAGTAATACTAGTAAGCCAATATATGAACAAATCACCTCACAATTTAAGGCCATGATTATGAGTGGTGAATTACAGACAGGCGATCCCATCCCATCCATGCGTGCCCTGGCCAAATCCATACACGTCAGTGTAATTACAGTTCAAAAAGCCTACGAAGATCTACAACGTGATGGCTTTATAGAAACAACGGTGGGGCGTGGAAGTTTTGTATCGGCTTTGAAGAAAGACTTTTATCAGGAAGAACAGCAGAGAATAGTGGAAGAACATCTGCAGGAAGCGGCGGATATTGGCAGGAGCAGCGGGATACCGCTTAGTAAATTAGTGGAACTGTTAACTATTTTTTATCAAGAGGAGGAGTAAGTATGGAATCAAATTTACAGGTTGTAGATTTGACAAAACAATTTCCAGGATTTAAGTTGGATCATGTTTCATTTTCCATTCCTAAGGGAGCAATTGTGGGTTTGATTGGAGAGAATGGTGCAGGTAAAAGCACCACAATTTATGGGATTTTGGATCTCGTCAAAAAAGACGAAGGGGTTGTTACCTTTCGAGGAGAGCAGCTATCCTCGGATAATAAGCTGGCAAAGGAAGATATCGGCGTAGTATTTGACGGTATCAACTTTTATGAAACCCTCACTCCTTCTAAGATAGGAAAAATATCCAGTGCCGCTTATCAACAATGGGATCATCAGGTGTATGACAGCTATCTACAGAAGTTTGATCTTCCTCCCACTAAGGAAATAAAGACCTTTTCCCGGGGGATGAAGATGAAACTTTCCATCGCCGTAGCCCTTTCCCATAATCCGAAACTCTTGATATTAGACGAAGCAACCAGTGGGTTAGACCCTGTGATGCGTGAGGATATTCTGGAGGTGTTTTTGGACTTTGTTCAAGACGAAGAGCACTCGATACTCATGTCTTCCCATATAACGGCTGATTTGGAGAAGGTGGCCGATTATATCATTTTTATTCATAAGGGAAAAGTCTTATTTAGTAAGACAAAGGATGAACTGCGCTATCAATATGGTATCATCCGTTGTGGTGCCTCAGGGTTTGAATCAATCGATAAAGGTGATATTTTAGCCTGGAGGAAGTCTGATTACCAGTGGGATGTACTGGTTGAAGATAAGGAGAGGGCGCGCCGTAAGTACAAATCTCTTGTGGTGGATGATGCCACGATTGACGAGATTCTTCTGCTCTATGTAAAGGGGGAACGGGTAAAATGAAAAGTCTAATATTGAAAGACCTGTACAACATCGGTCATAATGTAAAATCAATGCTTTTAATGTTACTATTCTTTGCACTATTCTTTATTCCCGGCAGTGGGGCGGAAAGTTACATTTTTACCAGTGGTATTTTGTGTAGTATGATGGTCATTACTACCTTTAGCTTTGACGAAAATTCCAAATGGATCAAATATGCCATGGTTATGCCAGTTTCGAAAAGGGATTTGGTTGCCAGCAAATTTATCGTTTTGCTTATTTTCTCCGCAATCGGTGCTGTAGCCGGCCTTCTGATTGGTATCATCGGCACTGTGATCGTTGGAAAAATCGATTATGGCAATTGGAATGGCATAGTAACCTTAATTGCTTCGACTTTGGGAAGTTTGGTATTAGCAGAGGTTTTTGGCAGTGTATCGATTCCTCTGCTCTTTAAGTTTGGTGCAGAAAAGGCTCGTATACTTTCGTTGGTAGCTATTTTAGTTCCTATTGGGATCTGCTTTGTAGTTTATCAGCTGATTCGTATTTTAGGAATTTCTGTTACAGACAATATGGTTTTAATTCTATTATGTTGTTCTCCATTACTGGGGGCTATGTGGACATATCTGATGTATCGGATAAGCTATACAATTATTAAAAACAAAGAAGTTTTTTATTAATCGAAGAATTATCCTAATTTCTGGTTTTGATTGAACTCGATTTTTTGCACCAATGTTGCCATCTTATTAGGTGAGAGCTATAATGGTTCATATAAATTGACCAACGGAGGTGACGATTTGAACGAAGATACCTTTCATCTTCAAAGAGAGAGGTTCTTATCTGAATTTGAAAGAGCCAGGCCGGCGATTACGGCCTTTGGAGACGAGGTTCGGCAGGGAATACTTATGACTTTAATTGAAACCGGCGGTACAGGAGGAATACGGGTAGGAGAGATTCAAAAAAGGACAAATATCTCCCGATCAGCGGTTTCCCACCACTTGAAGGTACTTAGGGATGCGGAAATCATTGATGTCCGAAAAGAGGGGACCCGGAACTACTACTTTATCGATTCCCAGAGCAGTAGCTTGAAGCAGCTGGCTAAATTCTGGGATCAGGTGGAACCTATGATGAAGATGTGCAGTCAGATTAACCAGAAGAGAGGATATAAAAAATGAGTGTTTATTCTATGTTTTTCAGCCCCACAGGTGGGACGGAAAAGGTGATGGATATTTTGTCAGAGGAGTTATCGGTGGAGAAGTCTATTGATTTGTCCATTTTGGATGATAATTATGGGAATTATCGTTTTGAAAGTGACGATGTTTGCCTGATTGGAGTACCATCTTATGGAGGACGGGTTCCAGGAATCGTGTTGGAGCGGATAAAAGGCATGACGGTGGATGGTGCGGCGGCAGTTCTTGTTGTGGTTTATGGTAATCGTGCATATGATGACACACTTCTTGAGTTAAAGGAGGAGTTGAAGGCCTGTGGTTTTCAGGTCAAGGCAGCAGTGGCTGCAGTGGCAGAGCATTCTATTATGCATAGATTTGGAAAGGGCCGTCCCGACCGGCAGGATGAGGGCGAGCTGAGAAAATACGGGAAAGACCTTAAAAAATTAATAGATGATAAAGAAAATACAGGTGATTTACATGTGCCTGGGAATTCCCCATATAGGGAGTACAATGGAGTACCTTTTAAGCCAAAAGCCAATAAAAGCTGTACACAGTGTGGTGTATGTGCGAAAAAATGTCCCGTTGGTGCAATACCTAAGAATAATCCGGCATCCGTGGATGCCGAGAAATGCATATCCTGTATGAGATGCGTGACAATCTGTCCTCATAATTCCAGGAAAGTGAATAAGTTCATGTTGTTTCTGGCGTCTCAGAAAATGAAGAAAAACTGCAGCAGTAGAAAAGAAAATCAATTATTCATATCTTAAACTACATATGAGAAATAAATAAGCATGAAAGAGTAGCCAGCTTACTGGTGTTCTTTCATGCTTATTTAGATTAGGGATTATTATTCAGAATTATTAAGCGTCGATCAGACCATTCTCAATTAAAAATTCTTTTGCAACCTTATCAGGTTCCATCTGTAATTCATCCACTTTATAATTCAACTCTGTCATCACTGATTCGGTCAGCGCGGAGCCTAATTCATCCAGCAGTGGCTCGACTTCCGGATACTCCTTTAATATTTCATCGCGGATGACAGGCATCGCATAGTAAGGCGGGAAGAAGCTTTTATCGTCTTCCAGAACCACCAGATCAAATTTCTTAAGAAGTCCATCGGTGGCAAACGCATCTACGACTTCGGTATCCCCGTTGGAAAGGGCTAAGTATCGTGGAGAACCGTCAATTCCAATGGTATCTTTGAATGTAAGCCCATAGGCTGAGGAAAGGCCAGGTAAGCCATCTGCCCTGTTTTGGAATTCCAGAGTGGAACCAATTCGTAAATCACCAGCATTTTTAGCTAAATCACTTATGGTTTTTAGATTGTAATTTTTAGCGATTTCTTGCGTGGTGGCCAGTGTGTACGTATTATTAAAGGACATTTGTTTCAGGACGTCTATATTAAACTGATCCTTAAAATCCTTCTTAACGGTATGATAGACCTCTTCCACATCGCTGGAAGGCGGATATTTCAAGGTATCCCCATAGGCCGTTCCGCTGTATTCGATGTATAAATCTATCTCGCCTGATTTCAGTGCACCGAAGCAAACCTGAGTCCCGCCAAGATTGATACGTCTGTTCACACTGATATCCGTATTGGACTCGATCATATCAGAAACTAAATTTGCGACAATCAGCTGTTCGGTATAATCCTTACTTCCAACCGTGATAGTTTTTTCGTTGTATGTTGTTTTCGGAATGGCACTGTATCCAAAGAGAATAAGAATCAAAACGGCCGAAACACCTAGAATGAGCTTCTGATGTTTTCTGGTCTTTTTTACCTGATGCAAGGTCTGGTCCTTGGATTTTTGTAAGCTGATTGGTGTGACTAATTTTTCAACCAGTGCTACTAAGTAATCGACGATTAAAGCCAGCAGACATGCCGGAATCGCCCCGGCGAATATCTGGAGATTGTTCACGGTACGAATACCGGAGAAGACCAGATATCCCAATCCTCCGGCACCGATGAATGCTGCCATAGTCATAAGTCCTACAGCGGTGACAGCCGAGATACGAACTCCCGCCATGATTACAGGAAGGGCCAGGGGAATCTGTACACGGAACAGAATCTGTAATTTGGTTAACCCGATGCCCTTGGCGGCCTCAATGGTCTGAGGATTGATGTTGCTCAAGCCGGTATAGGTATTCTTGATAATTGGCAATAAAGAATACAAAATTACAATGATAATGGCGGGCAAGGTACCAATTCCCAGGAGGGGAATGGCAAGACCTAAAAGTGCCATACTTGGGATCGCCTGGATGACACTGGAGATACCCAAAACAGGCTTGTTAAGTTTCTTTATATAACTGATTAGAATACCAAGAGGGACTCCAATCAGGATGGAAAGCCCAACGGCAATCGTTGTCAATTGTATATGCTCCAGGAGTAGAGAGAGTATTTGCTCTTTATTATCTACCAGATATAAGAGGAATTCCGAAATTGCTATAAATAGATTCTTTAATAAACTCATTTACACTTCCTCCTCTTCCAGATATTGTTGGCTTAGTGTGGTTACCAAGCTGCTTTTCGTAATCAACCCAAGCAATCGCCGGTCATCACTTAAGACCGGGATATAAGATACGTTGTTTTCACTTACAATGTTTAGTACATCCAGGATGGTGTCATCTGGTGATACGGATAAATAATTTTGATTCATAATTGCGGTAACCTTTTGGGATTTATCTGCCTGCTGATGAATGCGCTTGGCGTAGACAATCCCCTGCATTTTTCTACTCTTTGACTCCACCACCATCAAACTATCCACCTTAGAACTGCGCATCTTCTCCAGACCGCGGAACAAGGTGATAGTATTCGAACAGGTTATGGGATTCTCAATCATAATGTCCTCGGCCTTTATATATTCGGGTGAAGTCCAAACACGTTTTCGACCCACAAAATCTGTGACGAATTCATTGGCAGGATTTCTTAAGATATTTTCTGGAGTATCGTATTGAATGATATGGCCCTTATCCATAATACAAATCTTATCGGAAAGCTTTATGGCTTCATCCATATCATGAGTAACAAAGACAATGGTTTTCTTTAATTGAGATTGTAATTCAATTAACTCATCTTGAAGACTAGACCGTGTGATGGGGTCTAAGGCAGAAAATGGTTCATCCATTAGAATGATTCGGGGATCTGTGACGAATGCTCTTGCCACTCCAACTCTTTGTTGCTGCCCTCCACTTAATTCGGTGGGGTATCGGTCTAAAAACTCGTCTGGGTTTAGTCCAACCATGTCCATTAGTTCAATTGTTTTTTTCAATAACTTGTCGTTATCGTATTTTTCAATTTTGGGAATCAGTTCAATATTTTCTCTTATGGTCATATGTGGGAAGAGTCCCGTCTGCTGTATGACATAGCCCATACTACGTCGCAGTTTGATGATATCTTTTTTGCTGATATCTTCTCCATCCACATAGATTTTACCGGAAGATGGGTTTATCAGCCTGTTAATCATCTTCAGCGTAGTGGTTTTACCGCATCCGCTTGCACCTATGATAGCTACAAATTCTCCTTCTTTTATTTCAAAAGAAATATCGGATAACACAGAGTTTTCCTTGAACTTCTTTGTGATATGTTCAAATTTAATCAATTAAAAAACCTCCTTCAAAAAAAAGTAA
>DVNN01000237.1 GCA_018714325.1 Candidatus Pelethocola excrementipullorum | reverse complement strand
GTATTGATTGTCCGAATATAAACCTTCCAGGGCAGACATTGCCGGATTGCAATCTGCCAGAGAATCCTGATGGCGGAAACACTGAGCAGCCGGAGACGGAACAGCCAGAGACGGAACAGCCAGAGACTGAGCAGCCGGAGACAGAACAGCCGGAAAATCCAGGCAGCGAAAATGAAAATAATGATAATTCCTTTGCCCGACAGGTTATAGATCTTGTGAATCAGGAAAGAGCAAAAGAAGGCATTCCTGCTTTAAAATTCGATGAAAAGGTGGCAAAAGCAGCTTTAGTGCGTGCGAAGGAGACCGAGACTTCCTTTTCACATACCCGTCCAAACGGAAGTTCATTCAGCACTGCATTGACAGAAAACGGCGTTGTATTCAATGGAGCAGGTGAGAATATCGCCTATGGACAGAAATCCCCGGAAGAGGTTATGAAGGGATGGATGAACAGCCCGGGACACCGCGCAAATATCATGAATAAAAGTTTTACAACAATTGGCGTAGGATATTATGAGAATGCCAATGGTGTTAAATACTGGACACAGCTTTTTACAAACTAATTAAATAGAGCGTATATGTATCAATTAGAAAGGCCGGATTCAATTTTTTGAATCCGGTTTTTTTTGTTTGCATAATATAACCCAATTTCACAAAAGATACCTAAATAGGGAATTAGGAATGCGATTGAAGGGATGATGATCTATGGAAGAATTTAAAATTAAGACATCTGTCTGTTTTGGCGCGGATGCTTTGGGGTGTTTAAGCCAGATTCAAGCAGAAAAGGTTTTTATTGTTACCGATCCGTTTATGGTGGAATCGAAGATGATAGAGCGTGTGACTGAACCATTGAAAGATAGACAGTATGTGGTTTTTAGTAAAGTGGTTCCTGATCCGCCTTTGGAGCTGGTGGTGGAAGGAGTGAAGGAAGTCATGGCATTTCGCCCGGAGGCCTTAATTGCCTTGGGCGGTGGTTCGGCAATCGATGAGGCCAAGGCAATCATGCATTTTGCCAGGCAGATTGGGGAGTTGCCCGATATGGAATTTATTGCTGTGCCAACCACCAGCGGAACAGGTTCGGAGGTTACGTCTTTTGCCGTGATCACGGATCAGGATAAGGGGGTGAAATATCCCCTTGTGGATGAGGCATTGCTTCCGGAGGTGGCCATTTTGGATTCCAGTCTGGTAAAAAGCCTACCGCCCACCATTGTCGCCGATACCGGGATGGATGTGCTGACTCACGCATTGGAAGCCTATGTTTCCACAAAGGCAAATGCCTTTACAGATGCCCTGGCGGAAAAAGCGGCGGTAATGGTCCTGAAATATCTGGTGAGGTCATTTCAGGATATGGGGGATACGGAGGCCAGAGAAAAGATGCACATCGCCTCATGTATGGCCGGGTTGGCATTTGACAGGGCTTCCCTTGGGGTAAATCATGCCATTGCTCACAATATCGGGGGAAAGTTCAAGGTTCCCCATGGAAGGACGAACACGATTCTTCTCACTCATGTAATGGATTTTAATGCGGATATTCAGGAGTACAATCCCAAAGAATACTCGGAAGCGGCACGGAAATACGCATATATAGCACAATTGGCCGGCTTCGGCGGAGGGACAGTCAGAACAGGGATGAAGAGTCTGATTCATCAGATTCAAAAGATGCAGAAACTTATGAAAATGCCGATGAATTTCAAAGAATGTGGAATCAATCAGGAAGAATACCAGAAGGAATCCGTGGCCATTGCCAAGGGGGCACTTGCAGATGGATGTATCCGAACCAATCCCAGGCAGGTAACGGAGGAAGACATTCTGGTAATTTTGAAAAAGGTGTATAACGGAAACCACTCCTGAGTGATTTACAGCCCCCAGCTGGAAAATAGCATGAGAAGAAGGTGTGTTGATGGAAGTGGAAGAGAAACAGAGGATTATACAGGAATTCGTACCGGGAAAGCAGATAACGCTGGCTCATGTGATCGCAGGTCCCCATCCCAGTATTTACACAAAACTGGGGTTGGATCAGGAGCAGATGAATGCCATAGGTATTTTGACTATCACCCCCAGTGAGGGAGCAATTATTGCAGCCGATATTGCCACCAAGGCATCCGATATCACACTGGGGTTCATCGACAGGTTCAGCGGAGCACTGGTCTTTACCGGGGATATCAGCTCGGTGGAGGCGGCCATAAGGGAGATCCTGACCACCATGGAGCAAAATCTGGGATTCGCCAAGGCACCGGTCACCAAGACGTAATTGAATTTGGGGCATTTAGATGTGAGCATTAAGACTTGGGGGGAACCTTATGAAGAAAGTGATATTTATCGGACAGAGTGGAAGTGGAAAGACTACACTCTGTCAAAAGCTCAATGAACAGTCAATCCGCTATCGGAAGACCCAGGCTGTGGAGCATTATGGAACATCCATTGATACTCCAGGAGAATATCTGGAAAACCGGCGTTTTTATAATGCACTGATTATGACTGCTGTGGATGCCGAAATCATAGCATTGGTGGCGGATCCTACCTCGGATTACCGGGCTATGCCTCCAGGCTTTGGAGGGATTTTTGGGAAGAAGGTCATAGGTATTATCACTAAGATCCACCAAGTGAGGCCAGAGAGGATTAAAGAGGCGGAAAGGGAATTGACGATGGCTCAGGCATCCCCCATCTTTCAGGTGGATACTCCGGAGGGAGAGGGAATCGAAGAACTTGAGAAGTATCTGAGAGAGGAGGCTGATTAGGAGGTGAAAGAGGAACTGCTAAGCGTGGGCATTGACCTGGGAACCAGTACCACGCAGTTGATATTTTCAAGATTAAGTGTGGAAAATATGGCCACCAGCTATACCGTTCCCAGGATGGTCATTACAAAGAAGGAAATACAGTATAAGAGCGAAATTTATTTTACCCCGTTACTTGATCAGACCAGAATTGATTTTGAAAAAGTACGGGAGATCGTAGAGAAGGAATATGAGAAGGCAGGGATAAGGAAAGAGGAGATTGATACCGGAGCCGTCATCATCACGGGTGAGACGGCCAGAAAAGAAAATGCGAGAGAGGTCATAAGTGCCTTAAGTGGATTTGCAGGTGATTTTGTTGTGGCCACGGCCGGTCCGGATTTGGAGAGCGTGATATCAGGAAAGGGAGCGGGCACTGATCTTTATTCCAAAGAACATCATCTTTGTGCCGTCAATATGGATATCGGAGGCGGAACCAGTAATCTGGCGGTATTTCAAAGAGGAGATACCGTGGACACCGGCTGTCTGGATATCGGTGGAAGGCTGATTAAGCTGGAGATTTCATCACATATCATCACATATATTTCGCCAAAACTGCAGAAAATAATCGAGAAAGAGAATCTAAATCTATCCGAGGGAAAAATAGTCGATATGCAGAGCCTTCATTCTCTGCTGAGGATTATGGTCGGAGTATTGGAACAGAGTGTGGGACTGAGAGACGACAATCCATACTATGAATTGATGATTACCAATCAGGGAATTGGGTTTACCGATGAGATACAGTGTATCAGTTTCTCCGGAGGAGTGGCGGATGCGATCTACCATCCGGAGAAGTTCGAGGATCCCTTTCAGTTTGGGGATATTGGAGTCTTACTGGGCAAGGCAATCAGGGAGTCGGAGTTGTTCCGAAGGCTGCAGGTCATCGAAAGTGCAGAGACCATTCGGGCCACGGTTGTGGGTGCAGGGAGCCATACGACGGAAATCAGCGGCAGCACCATCACCTATACCAGTGAAGCATTTCCCATTAAAAATCTTCCGGTATTGAAGTTGAGCAAAGAAGAGGAAAATCAAGGGGAACTGGGAGCAGCTATCCGTAAAAAGTTGGAGTGGTTTTCGGTGGAAGGGAAGCTGCAGCAGGTAGCGGTATCAGTGGAGGGCGAGCATAATCCATCTTTTCAGAGAGTCCAGGAATATGCCAGGGAGCTTCTTCAGGGAATGGCCCCCTTATTGGATGCGGGTCTGCCCTTAATTGTGGTGGTGGAGCAGGATATGGCCAAGGTGTTGGGGCAGTCCATGTATCATCTGCTGGACTGGAAGAAGGAAGTGATCTGCCTGGATGGTATCCGGCTGGCGGAAGGGGAGTACATCGATATTGGAAAGCCGATTGCCGAAGGGTATGTGTTGCCGGTTGTGGTGAAAACGTTGGTATTTCACAGCTAAATAATAGCCCTGACCATGAAACGTGAAATGGTATGCCAGTTGTAAATGGCTTGACTATAGATAGATAAAAAGAAAGTCATAAGGAAAGGAAAAAGCGATGATTCTAAAAACAAAATTATTTGGACAGGTTTACGCCTTTAAATCTCTGAAAGAGGTGTTGGCAAAGGCAAATGAAGAAAAGTCAGGTGATAAGCTGGCCGGACTGGCAGCGGAATCCGCAGAAGAGCGGGTGGCCGCTAAAATCGTGCTTTCTCAGATTACGTTGGAAGATCTGAGAAACAATCCCGTAGTTCCCTATGAGGTGGATGAAGTAACCAGAATCATTCAGGATGACCTCAACGAATCCATCTATCAGGAGATTAAGCGGATGACCGTATCAGAATTTCGGGAGTGGCTGTTGGATGAGGAAACAACGGGACCTCAGATCCGCAGGATTTCCAGAGGCTTGACCTCGGAGATGGTGGCCGCAGTTACCAAAATCATGTCCAATATGGATCTGGTCTATGGGGCCCGGAAAATCCGGGTAACAGCACATTGCAACACCACAATCGGAGAGGAAGGAACCCTGTCTGCCCGTCTTCAGCCTAATCATCCCACCGATGATCCCGATGGTATCATGGCATCTCTGTTAGAGGGACTGACCTACGGTATTGGAGATGCAGTATTAGGCTTGAATCCTGTGGATGACTCCGCGGAAAGCGTGGTGCGGATTCTACAGAGATTCGAGGAAACGAAACAAAAATTCCAGATACCCACCCAGACCTGTGTTTTGGCCCATGTGACCACCCAGATGGAGGCCATCCGAAAGGGCGCCCCGACAGATCTGATTTTCCAGTCCATTGCGGGATCAGAGCTTGGTAATACCGCATTTGGTTTCAATGCAGCCACACTGGAAGAGGCCCGTCAGCTGGCACTTACCAAGGGTACCGCAGAAGGTCCCAATGTACTGTATTTTGAGACAGGGCAGGGATCGGAATTATCCTCAGAAGCCCATCATGATGCCGATCAGGTAACCATGGAGGCCAGGTGTTATGGATTCGCAAAACATTTTCAGCCATTCCTGGTTAATACGGTGGTTGGCTTCATAGGGCCGGAATACTTGTATGATGGACGTCAGGTAAACAGGGCCGGTCTGGAGGACCATTTTATGGGAAAACTGACCGGTATTCCCATGGGTTGTGATGCCTGCTATACCAATCATATGAAGGCGGATCAGAACAGTATTGAGGATTTGGCAGTCCTTTTGACGGCAGCCGGATGTAATTATTTCATGGGAATTCCACATGGGGATGATGTCATGCTAAATTATCAGACCACAGGATACCAAGAGACCGCAGCACTGAGGGAAATCTTCGGACTGACGGCCATCAAGCCCTTCCATGAATGGCTGATGAGGATGGAATATGTGGATGAAAAAGGCAGACTGACCAGCAAGGCAGGAGACGCATCCACATTATTTTAAGGATAAAAGAGGACGACCTGATAAAAGGAAGGTTCCGATAGGATAGAAGGAGGCATAGAAAGTGAGAGATGATGAAATAAGGTCCATGGTGGAGACAATTCTGGAACAGATGTTAAAAGGTGAGCAGACACCGGAGCCAAAACGATCTGAGGTCATACAGACCACCGCGGAAAGTCTAAAAAAGCAGGATTCGGCCGATTCGGGAGAATGCCTGAAGGATATCACAGAAATAGATCTGCGAAAGCAGCTTCTGGTAAAGGATCCAAAAGATCCGGAGGGATATCTGGCCATGAAAGCCAAGACTCCGGCCAGGCTTGGGATCGGCAAGGCCGGTGCCAGATACCGGACTGCCACTATGTTGCGGGTCAGGGCAGATCATGCGGCGGCCCAGGATTCGGTGTTCAGTGATGTTTCAGAGGAGTTTATAAAGAAATGCGATTTCGTATTTGTAAAGACACTTTGTAAGGACAAGGACGAGTACCTGACACGCCCAGATCTGGGAAGGAGATTTCCAGGTGAAGAACTGGAAAAGATCAGGAAGAACTGTGGCTCCAATCCCAAGGTATTGATTATCGTTGGAGATGGGCTATCTTCTTCCGCCATAGAAGCCAATGTGGAAGATATGATACCGGCAGTCCGTCAGGGTCTGCAGATGCACCAGATTACCCTGCCTCCCATACTGTTTATCAAGTATGCCAGAGTAGGTGCCATGGATGCGGTGGGCGAAGTGACGGATGCAGATGTCATCTGTATGTTGGTCGGTGAACGGCCAGGTCTGGTAACGGCAGAGTCCATGTCGGCCTATATTGCCTATAAACCCCGCCATGGCCTTGCGGAAGCTAAACGGACGGTTATCAGCAACATCCACAGAGGCGGCACTACGGCGGTGGAAGCCGGCGCACATGCGGCGGAGCTGATTGTGAAGATGTTGGAAAAGAAGGCATCCGGGATTGATCTGAAATAATGAACTAGAAAGATATGATCATATAACAGGAGAATTGATATGAAAAATGATGAAATGCGGGCCACTATATTAGGAATCAGGATGATTTCCAATGTGAGTGATGATTTGGCAAAAGCGTTGGAATTGGGACCCAGACATAAGAGTCTCGGTATTGTAACTTCGGATACGGATGATGTGACCTATACCGCCTTGGATGAGGCAACCAAAGATTCGGATGTGGACGTGGTATATGCCAAATCCATGTATGCTGGATCGGCAAATGCATCCACTAAACTGGCCGGAGAAGTGATTGGTATCATCGGCGGACCCAGTCCGGCAGAGGTGAAAAGCGGATTGAGTTCCATCAGAAATTTTATGGAACACGGTTCTTGCTTTATCAGTGCAAATGACGATGACTCCATCGTATATTACGCCCATACCGTATCCAGAACAGGCTCCTATCTGTCCCAGACGGCGGGAGTCCGGGAGGGTGAGGCCTTGGCCTATCTGATTGCGCCGCCTTTGGAGGCAATCTATGGATTAGATGCTGCGTTAAAAGCTGCTGATGTGAAGCTTGTTACCTTCTATGGGCCACCTTCGGAGACTAATTTTGGCGGAGGACTTCTGACCGGAAGCCAGTCGGCATGTAAGGCAGCCTGCGCCGCATTTGCCCAGGCAGTCA
>DVNN01000236.1 GCA_018714325.1 Candidatus Pelethocola excrementipullorum | reverse complement strand
CCTCGTCAGACCCCCCCAAAAAAAGAAAAAACCCCTATTGACAAAGGTAATTTCCGACATTATAATACAGATATTGTCTGTATAGTTTTACTAAACTTTGAGTTTAATTTTACTATTATAAGGAAAGGAGCATCACATGGACATCGGCAGCAAAATCCGCTCCATGCGGACACAAAAAGGCCTGACTCAGGAAGAGCTGGCTGACCGGTGCGAGCTTTCCAAAGGATTCATATCCCAATTGGAAAATGACGTCACCTCACCGTCGATTGCAACACTGGTGGACATTCTCCAGTGCCTCGGAACCGACCTCAAGGAGTTTTTTAACGACACCCCCGAGGAACAGATCGTATTCCACAATACGGACTACTTCGAAAAGACGGACAGTGACCTTCACAACACAATCGAATGGATCATTCCAAACGCACAGAAAAACATCATGGAACCCATCCGGCTGACGCTGGAAAGTCAAAGTTCCACTTATCCGGACACCCCCCACGAAGGAGAGGAGTTCGGCTATGTGCTGCGCGGATGTATAAAGATCCATATTGGCAGTAAGGTGTATAGAGCCAAGAAGGGGGAAAGTTTCTACTACACTCCTTCCTCCACCCATTATCTGTCAAATCCGGGAAAGACCGATGCTGTAGTCATCTGGGTCAGTTCCCCGCCTAGTTTTTGAGTAAGGCAAGTGAGAACGATTTCTGCGCTGCCTCCACAGGACTTATATCCTGAATTTTCAAACATAAGGAGGACGTTATGAGCCACAAATTATTGGACTTAATCAACATCAGCAAATCTTATGACGACCAGATGATACTGGACGAGATGAACCTTTATATCAGGGAGAATGAATTTTTGACCTTGTTGGGACCATCTGGATGCGGAAAGACCACCACATTGAGAATTCTGGGGGGCTTTGAGACGCCGGATTCCGGAAGAGTGATGTTTGATGGAAAAGACATTACCAATGCACCGCCTAACAAACGTGCATTGAACACCGTATTTCAGAAATATGCCTTGTTTACCCATATGACAATTGCCGAAAATATCGCCTTCGGACTTAAGATCAAGGGAAGATCAAAGGCCTATATCGACGATAAAATTAAATACGCCCTGAAGCTGGTGAATCTGGAAGGTTATGAGAAGCGCTCTCCCGCCCTGTTATCAGGAGGACAACAGCAACGTATCGCCATCGCCCGCGCCATCGTTAACGAACCTAAGGTTCTTCTTCTGGATGAGCCGCTGGGAGCTTTGGACTTAAAATTACGCCAAGATATGCAATACGAATTAATCCGGCTTAAGAACGAGCTTGGAATCACCTTCATCTATGTAACCCATGATCAGGAAGAAGCCCTTACCATGTCGGACACGATTGTGGTCATGAACCAGGGATATATCCAGCAGATTGGAACTCCAGAGGATATCTACAATGAGCCCGAGAACGCCTTCGTGGCCGATTTTATCGGGGACAGCAACATCGTGGATGGGATTATGATTGAGGATCGTCTTGTCGAGATCCTGGGGGCAAAATTCGAATGTGTGGATATAGGTTTTGGAACCAATAAACCGGTGGACGTTGTTATCCGCCCCGAAGATATCGATCTGGTCCCCGTATCAAGGGGCACCATCACCGGACGTGTGACCCATTTGATCTTCAAGGGTGTCCACTATGAGATGGAAGTTCAGGCCAATGGATATGAATGGCTGGTTCACAGCACTGACATGGTACCGGTAGGTCAAGAGGTGGGCCTCCACGTGGATCCTTTTGACATCCAGATTATGAATAAGCCGGAATCTGAGGATGAGGAGGCGGTTGGCATTGAAGAATAAGAAAAAGTGGCTTGCCGCCCCTTACGGCGTGTGGGCCGTCGGTTTTGTAATTATCCCGCTGATTATGATTCTCTACTATGCATTCACCAGCCAGGAAAATGGAACATTTACCCTGGTTAATTTTGCAGAGGTCTTTTCGGCCAATAATATGAAGGCTCTGCTTCTGGCCTTGCTACTGGCCTTTGTGAGTACCGTAATCTGTCTGGTACTGGCATATCCACTGGCTATGATCTTATCAAGCAGAAGCGTAAGCCAGACCAGCTTCATCGTGTTGATCTTCATCCTGCCCATGTGGATGAACTTTCTGCTGCGTACTCTGGCCTGGCAGACATTGCTGGAAAAGAATGGAGTCATCAACGGCATCCTCTCTTTTCTGCATCTGCCTAATATGAGTATCATCAACACGCCATATGCCATTATACTGGGTATGGTTTATAACTTCCTGCCCTTTATGGTACTGCCTATTTACAATGTGCTGATTAAAATCGACAAGGATGTGGTGGAAGCCGCCAGAGATCTGGGAGCCAATACCTTTCAGACCTACAGCAAGATTCTGATACCACTGTCCCTTCCGGGCATTGTCAGTGGTATCACCATGGTCTTTATCCCGGCGCTGACCACATTCGTGATCTCGGATCTGTTGGGCGGAAGTAAAATCCTGCTGATTGGAAATGTCATCGAACAGGAATTTAAGCAGACCAATAACTGGAATGCGGGTTCTGCCCTTTCCACGGTTCTTATGATCTTCATCCTGATCAGCATGTATTTTGTGAACAAATATGACAAAGATGGGGAGGGAGGAGCTGTATTTTGAAAAAACATATTACCAGAATCTATATGGGCCTGATCCTCTTTCTGATGTATGCGCCCATCCTGACTTTAATTGTACTGTCCTTTAATTCATCGAAGACCCGGGCAAAATGGGGAGGATTTACCGGAAAGTGGTATATCGCCCTCTTCCAGAACGATGACATTATGCAGGCCTTTTATAATACCCTGATCATTGCCATGCTGGCAGCGGCCATCGCAACGGTTCTCGGCACCATGGCTGCCATCGGCATGAACAGCATGAAACGGCGTTATCGAACTATCTTTACAGGTGTTACCAATATCCCGATGCTGAACGGCGAGATTGTGATGGGTATCTCTTTGATGCTGTTGTTTATCATAGCCAGAGTGAACTTAGGGTTCTCCACGATTTTGATGTCACATATCACCTTTAATATTCCATATGTGATTCTAAGCGTGATGCCCAAGTTGAAACAGACGAAAAAAAGCACCTATGAAGCTGCCTTAGATCTGGGGGCCTCTCCCGTCTATGCGTTTTTCAAGGTGGTATTCCCCGACATCATGCCAGGGGTGCTCTCCGGCTTTCTGCTGTCATTTACAATGTCTCTGGACGATTTCGTCATCACTTATTTTACGAAAGGTCCTGGAGTGGATACCCTTTCCACGAAGATTTATTCGGAAGTACGTAAGGGTATTAAGCCGGAGATGTACGCACTCTCCACCCTCCTTTTCGTCACCGTTTTGTTTCTGTTGATACTGATCAACATGAACCCATCGGATAAAAAACATGCCATCCAACAGGCCAAGGAACTGGAACGTCTGGCCGCAGGAGGCAAGAAACATAGGATTACGAAAAAGTTGATCTGGGGAAGAATCGTACCGATTCTGCTGCTCATCATCATAACCGGAGGCGGCTTCTACTATGGGAACCGTAACAAGTCTTCCGCAGGAGATCAGGTGATTGTCTATAACTGGGGAGAATATATCGATCCAAAAGTGCTGGATATCTTCGAAGAAGAAACCGGCATCAAGGTCATATATGAGGAATTCGAGACCAATGAGATCATGTACCCAAAGATCCAGTCCGGCGCCATCGCCTACGATCTGGTCTGCCCATCTGATTATATGATTAATAAGATGCTCCAGAATGATTTGTTGGCTAAGATCGACTGGGATAATGTTCCTAACGCCGTCAACATCGGTGAGACTTATTATGATAAGTCCAAGGAATTCGACCCCACCAATGAGTATTCCGTACCTTACTGCTGGGGAACTCTGGGTATCGTATATAACAAGACCATGGTGGACGAACCAGTGGACAGCTGGGAAATCCTTTGGGACAGTAAATACAAGAACAATATCCTGATGCAGGACTCCGTCAGAGATGCATTTTCGGTGTCACTAAAGAGCATGGGATATTCCACCAACTCCACCAATATTGCACAGCTTGATGAAGCTCAAAAGCTTCTGGTCGCTCAAAAACCATTGGTGCAAGCCTACGTCGTGGATCAGATGAGGGATAAGATGATTGGCGGTGAAGCGGCTCTTGGAGTAACCTTCTCAGGCGAACTGCTCTTTATGCAAAGAGAAAATCCCGACTTGGACTTTGTACTTCCAAAAGAAGGCGGCAATGTCTGGATTGATTCCTGGGTCATTCCCAAGAATGCACAGCATAAAGAAAATGCGGAGAAATTCCTGAACTTCCTCTGCCGCCCCGATATCGCGTTGATGAACTTTGATTACATCACCTATGCGACGCCGAATACCGTGGCAAGGGACATGATTGAAGACCCTGAAGTTAGAGATAATCCTATACTCTTCCCAAATGACTCCCAGCTGAAAAACTGTGAAACATTCAAGTACCTTGGGAGCGAAGTAGAAGAAATCTGTGCAAAACTCTGGAGAGAAGTGAAATCATCTTAACATGGATGAATACCTAAAGAAAAAGAGATTGATACCCCTTAGCAGAATCTGCTGGTATCAGTCTCTTTTTGATTTCATTTTGTCAATATCATAAGGTATATTCTCCATCTCTGAAAATATACTAAAATAAGGAATTACGCAGTTTTCACTGTAATTGGAGGAAACATGACGAACGATTTTGATTATGAGATATCCACTCCTGAAGAATTAGCTCCTGACGCTTTGCCGCAGGAACAATCGAAAAAAACCAAGTCCAGGCATCTCAAGTTACCAATACCCAAACACTGGTCACTAAAAAATTCTGCCCTTGTCACAATTCTATTTATTTCGGCATTTATGATTGGCCGCCTTTCCGCACGTGCGGTCAATTCCATGGAAGCATCCGCCCTTCAGCCCTCTTCCGACGGAAACTGGGGGTTAAGTTTTCCTGAGGAGGGAAAAACACCGGTGGGCAATGCTACCATCGACGAGCTTAAGCAGTACGATGCATATTTTGCAGAAGGGACAGACGAAAAAGTCATCTATCTGACCTTTGACTGCGGATATGAGAATGGTAATACCGCTCCCATCCTGGATGCACTGAAAAAACATAACGTTCCGGCAACCTTCTTTGTGGTTGGTACCTTCTTGGACTCTAACCCCGATCTGGTCAAGCGGATGGTGGATGAAGGTCATATTGTAGGCAATCATACATATCACCATCCCGATATGTCAAAAATCTCCACCTCCGAATCCTTCTCCAAGGAGTTAACCGATGTGGAGAGCCGTTATGAAGAAATCACCGGACAGCCCATGACAAAGTTCTACCGAGCACCTCAGGGCAAATACAGCGAAGCCAATCTGCAGATGGCAAAGGACCTGGGCTATAAGACTTTTTTCTGGAGTCTGGCCTATGTGGACTGGTATCAGGATAAACAGCCCACGAAGGAGGAGGCTTTTAAAAAGCTTCTTGGGCGAATTCATCCCGGCGCCATCGTCCTGCTTCACAGCACCTCCAGCACAAATGCAGCGATTCTGGATGAATTACTAACTAAGTGGGAAGAGATGGGTTACACCTTTAAGTCCCTGTATCAAATAGACGGTTCCTCATCCGATTCGGCAGACAAGACCTCCAGATAAATCCATCCATAAGCAAGGGTCTGACGTGTCAGACACTGGCGCTGACGTGTGGAACTTTCCTATGCTATAAAAAAAGACCCAGAGACTTCGTAGTCTCTGGATCTTTTTTTCTTATGATTCATCAATTTATTTGGAATTCCGATTCAACTCAACCCGATTCAGAGGTCGAAGTGTCTTCATCTTGATGAATAAAGGAACATACTCGATAATCAAAGAAGAGTTCTCAAGTCCATACCATCTGGCCGGAGATCCTGCCACATGCCTTATGGCATATTTGACAGATACCGCCGCACGTCCGGTAGGTGTAATATCGCTTTCCGGTACCAACAACTTTCTTATCAGACAGAACTGGAAGTTACCCACGTCCCCGGATTCATAAACCGAGTAGTTCCGTTCCTGAGAGGGGAGTTCTCCGCTGGCAATCAATTCTTCAACAATCTGCCGCAGGTATACATTCACCCGCTGCCCAACCTTGAATCCCAGTCGTAATTGTATCTTGAAGATAAAATCCGTTCCAAAATTCTCTACCACATATTCTCTGGTATAAGGCTGATCCGTAACCTGAATATTGATGAACCAATAGGCTTTTGCCCGTTTCGGGCGCCGATCCATAATGGAATACAGGATATCCCGATCCAACTCTTCCATCTTGGAATCCTTGGTGACATAGACCAGATTATCTGTCTGAAACGGCATTTCTTCATCTTCCCGAAGCCGCTTTAACTGGTCGGTATACTTGTTGATATCCAGATATACAGCTTGGGAATCCTCGATGCTGGTCCCACGGTACCATACCAACATGATTCCAAAAAGAAGAATGGCCATAAAGAGTGCCACATATCCTCCCTTTGTGAACTTGCTCAGACTGGACAGGAAGAAGGATCCCTCCAACCCGCCAAAGAACAAGAGGAAGATGACGGCAATACCCTTCCTTCCTTTTTCCAGCAATAGATAGATGAACAACAGTATGGTAGTCATCAACATGGTGAGCGTGATGGCAAGCCCATAAGCCGCTTCCATATGGGCGCTGGTTCGGAAATACAAGACCAGAGCGGAGCAGGAAATCCAGAGAATCGTATTGACCAATGGAATATATATCTGCCCTTTTACCATAGAGGGATAAGTAATCTGCATATGAGGCATGAGATCCAGTCTACTGGCTTCTGATACCAGTGTGAAGGAGCCTGTTACCAGTGCCTGGGAGGCGATGATAGCCGCCACCGTGCCCAGTAATACTCCAAGGGGTCTTATGCCGCCAGGCAACATTTCAAAGAATGGATTCATATCCGGTATTGAATTCAATTCACTTACATTGTGATTTTCTAAAAGCCATGCTCCCTGTCCCAGATAATTCAGTATCAGGCAGACTTTTACGAATGGCCAACTCAGATAGATGTTCGCTTTCCCTACATGCCCCATGTCGGAATACAGTGCCTCCGCTCCGGTGGTAGCCAGAAATACACTTCCCAGAATCATAAATCCCATATGATTTTCCGGGCTGACTAGTATTTTGACTGCATAGATAGGATTCAAAGCTCTGATGATGCCAGGCATATTCCATATATGACCGATTCCTGCTATTGCAAGAAATGAGAACCAGATGGTCATCACCGGTCCAAAAGCCCTGCCGATGGACGTCGTTCCCGCTCTTTGTACCAGGAACAATACGCCGATAATCACAAGTGTTATGACAATGATCTTATTCTGATCATTACCGAGCAATGCATGGAAGGTGGGGATACTCCGCAAGCCCTCAATGGCCGTTGTCACGGTTACAGCCGGCGTCAGCATACCATCGGCCAGCAACGCCGCACCACCAATCATGGCCGGTACAATCAGCCATTTACCATGTTTCTTCACCAAACTATACAAGGCGAAGATACCACCTTCTCCGTGGTTATCTGCCTGCAAGGCGATCAGTACATATTTAACCGTCGTCAGCAGAATCAACGTCCAGATGACCAAGGATAGAGAGCCCAGAATCAGGGTCTCATTGACCTTTCCAATTCCTCCATTTCCAGAAATAATAGATTTCATTACATACATAGGGGAGGTACCAATATCTCCATATACCACACCTACTGCAACCAGAACGGCTCCCATACTCGCCGGTATTTGACCGTTCTTACTCTGACTTTTCATATCAGACGCACCTTACTTTTCCTTTCACTATTTCTCATGTAGAAAAAAGCATTTCTCTTCTGTCTAATATCATTTGAGCCGAAAACTCATATCATGCGTTTATGACGCAAGACCATCCCTAATAGGCCTTTTTAGCAATTTAGCCAATTGTCATGTATCACGTGCGCATAGGCAAAGAGCATGCTTCGTGCTATGCAGATTATTAATGATAATACCGGCTGCATATGCCCTTCTACATCTCCCCTCCTAAGACTATTATTAATGAGGATAAGAGGAATCTTAGCACAAAGAAATTCCTATGTCAATCCAGAAATTTATTTTGTCAAGATACCACTTTTGAGCACGCTCAAAAACGACTCTCCATACTTTTCGTATTTCATCTCACCAACACCTGAAACCTCCAACATTTCCTCTTTATTTCCCGGTTTTAGCTGGCACATATGTATCAATGTCTTATCGGAAAAAACAATGTACGGAGGGACTTTTTCTTCCTTTGCAATTTCCAGCCGAAGTTCACGCAGCTGCTGAAACAGCTCGCGATCCACCTCTTGATCCAGCCCCTCCACAACTTTGGTCTTTTTCCCCTTCTTATCCTGTTTTTTCTCCTTCTTAATCTTAGGCTCTTCTTTGGCAACCTTCATCACCACAGACTTCTCACCCTCCAGTACGGATTCGGATAGGGCAGTCAACTTCACGATAGGATATTCATCGTCCGTAAGCAGTAAATAATCGTGTAGGATAAGAAAGTTCAACACCTGGCGCAGCTGAAAGACCGGCACCTGGTCTCCCTTTCCATAAAAAGGATTCTGATCCATACGAAATTTCATAATCTTAGCCGCTTTACTTCCACGCAGGGTGTCCACGATTACGGTCATTCCATATCTCTGACGGCTGGTTTTCACACATCCAATCAGAAGGCTTGCGATAACGGTCACATCCTTTTCTTCAAATTGGGTCAGGCAATTGGAACAATTCCCACAGTAATTAGAACCGTACTCACCAAAATAACGGAGAATATAATCCCGGAGACATTCATTGGTGAAGCAGTAAAATGTCATTTTCTTCAGACGGTCTTTCTCCCTCTCCTGAATCGTTTCGGCAGTCTCATCATCCATGGACTCCTGCTGCTCCATCCTGTCAATAAAGAACTGGTTTGTCACCACATCCTGGCCTGCATATAAAAGCAGACATTCGGAGTCCAGCCCATCCCTGCCTGCCCTTCCGGCCTCCTGATAATAGCCTTCTATATTTTTGGGCATATTGTAATGGATGACGTAGCGGACGTTGGACTTATCAATTCCCATCCCGAACGCATTGGTGGCTACCATGATTTTCTTGCGGTCATAGATAAAATCCTCCTGATTCTTCTTACGCTCACTGTCACTTAAACCGGCATGGTATCTGGTGGCCTGATAACCTTCCCGCTGCAGTTTCCCACAGACATCCTCGACCACCTTTCTGGTAAGGCAGTAGATAATTCCGCAGTCCTCTTCATGGTCCTCCACGTATGACAGCGTCGTCTTAAACTTGTCCTGAGGATGCTGAACCATGAATTTCAGGTTCTTTCTGTCAAAACCTGTGTTGAGACATACGGGGTTCTGCAGATTCAAGAGCGCCATAATGTCTTCCCGCACCTCTCTGGTGGCCGTCGCCGTAAAAGCACTGATTACAGGACGGTAGGGCAGCTGATCGATGAAGTCCATGATACGCAGATAACTGGGCCGGAAATCCTGCCCCCATTGAGAGATACAGTGAGCCTCATCCACACTGACCATGGAGATATTAAGCTTACTGACTATGGATACAAACTCCTCGGTCATAAGACGTTCCGGAGCCACGTAAATGATCTTATATCTCCCTTCCATCGTATACTTAAGTGCCGTCCGATACTGTCCGGCTGTCAGGGAACTATTTAAAAATGCGGCATGGATTCCCGCCTGATTCAGGGCGGAAACCTGATCATGCATCAGGGATATCAACGGTGATACAACCAGGGTAATCCCCGGAAGCAACAGGGCTGGAATCTGATAACAAAGGGACTTCCCGGCACCGGTCGGCATGATTCCCAGCACATCCCTGCCTGACAAGATGCTGTCAACCATCAGCTCCTGCCCATCTCGAAACGAGTCATAACCAAAATATTTTTTTAATACCTTTAATTTATCCATTCTGTAATTTTACTAACTCTCCCTTTTCTGTAGTGATTCTTGAAAAAACCTTCGGATTCTCAAAATTGATATCGTAATAATAGCATAGAATAAACTAGCTGTCTATTTACCTGACACATCGATTTTGGGAAAAATAATTTTCATTTCGAATCCCTGCATCCATTCAGACTCGACTTCCAGCTTTAGCTTCAGATCATGTGCAATCTCTTTTGCCAGATATAATCCCATTCCAGTTGCCTTTTTCCGATTTTCACCAGAATCTCCTGTAAAACCTT
>DVNN01000235.1 GCA_018714325.1 Candidatus Pelethocola excrementipullorum | reverse complement strand
TCTGGACATGGTTTTTTCTTCCCACGCCGTCTCTGAACCTGCCTTGCGGTAACGGACTCCCATCTCAGGATAAATGTCGCCCTCGGGATAATAGGTGATTCTCACACTGCCATCCTCATTCATCTGGGGATTCCTAAGAATTCTGGAATTTCCGGTGGTACAGGGATTACTCGGATCCCCCGCCCATGTATACTCTGTGGAATCTGTCTTTTGTACCTCAATCCCATATTCATAGGATTTGCTCCGATCCAGTCCCGTGGTTGTCACGGACCAAAGGTGATTCACGCCTTCCGTCATCTCAAAATATTGATCCCAGGAAGCCGCCCAGCTACCCTTTACCCGGACCTTTTGCTCCAGGCCATCCCCCTGATAGTAAAAGGTCACCTGACCGTCTTTTTGGATGACCGGTCCCCCATATCCTTGTTGGGATACGATTGAAGTATCCGCAAGGACAGGGGTGAAATTCAGCGGTGTGAAAGTCAGACCGGCCGTCATAGACACTGCCAAAGCCACACCTATACATGATTTCCATTTGTTTGGTTTCATATAGTCCCTCCCATTTCCTGTTTTTGTCTACTGGTTTTTGCATTTAAACATACTTTCCCAGCTTCTTCCCAGATTAGCATCATATTTGGGGATAAACTATATCAGTTATCTTAGAATCATATCAGTTTTTCAAGGAATACTCCCCCACCGGCACCATACCGTACCGATGGGCGGATTCGTCATGATTAGCTTAGGTATCCTTTCATACTTCGCAGGGCACTTTTTTCCAAACGGCTGACTTGTGCCTGGGAAATACCGATCTCATCGGCCACCTCCATCTGGGTTTTACCTTCAAAAAATCTAAGGCTTATGATATATTTTTCTCTTTCATTCAACCGGTTCATGGCATCTTGAAGTGCCAGATCTTCCACCCAGTTTTCCTCCTTGTTCTTCTTATCGCTGATTTGATCCATCACATATAAGGTATCCCCGCCTTCGGTGTATACAGGGTCGTAAAGGCTCATGGGACTTTGAATCGCATCCAGCGCATAGACAATGTCCTCTTTTGGCATCCCGATCTCTTCGGCAATTTCCATAATTGTGGGCTCTTTGAGATTTTTCTTCATAAACATCTCTCGTGCATAGATTGCCTTATAGGCAGTATCCCGCAGAGATCTGGAGACACGTATCGCATTATTGTCCCTCAGATAACGCCTGATTTCACCGATGATCATCGGTACCGCGTAGGTGGAGAATTTTACATTTAATGTGGTATCAAAGTTATCAATTGCCTTAATCAGGCCAATACAGCCTATCTGAAAAAGGTCATCCGCATTCTCATTGCTGCTGGAAAATCGTTTGATCACGCTGAGCACCAGCCTTAAGTTCCCTTTAATGTAACGTTCTCTGGCTTCCTGATCCCCATCTTTTATTCTCAGAAGCAGAGTCTCTTTTTCTTCATTGGTCAGAACCGGAAGCTTCGCCGTATTCACACCACATATCTCGACTTTATTAAGCGCCATAGCAAGAATCCTCCTATTAATGATGATCATTCAACTACCTCTCTTGGGGCCGGAGGATATCCGGCTGCCCGACAGAAGTGTTGAATGGTAACCTTTTATGTTTCTAATAAAATGATTCTCATTCTCGTCCCTTGCTATGCGTTTTTGGATGAAATTTAATAAAGTTTTAGCCCTTGACAACTCCTTTCAAGCTTATCCTCGATTCTGTGGACTTATTGACAAATGTTCTAAATCAACTATAATAATATCAGTACGTTATATAACCAATTTATAATAACAATCGTGTAGATTGAGGAAAATTTTAAGATAAGGGGAAATATGTAAAATGAATGCAACAGCTGAAAAAGATCTTGGTTCAGGAAGTATTGGAAAACTCTTATTCCAACTTGCACTTCCTGCTATTATTGCGCAGATTATTAATGTTCTTTATAATATGGTGGACCGTATGTACATCGGGCACATCCCGGATATCGGTGCCACGGCCCTTACCGGTATGGGAATCACCATGCCTGTCATCACAGCCATTTCCGCTTTTGCAGCATTGGTGAGCATGGGAGGGGCTCCCCTTGCCTCCATAAAAATGGGACAAAAAAAGCCGGAAGAAGCCGAAAAGATTCTCGGTAACTGCGCCGGTTTGCTGGTAATACTCTCTTTGGTACTAACGGTATTTTTCGAGATCTTCGGGAAAGATATCCTGATGATCTTCGGTGCCAGTGAAAGCACCATCGGATATGCCTGGGACTATATGAAGATTTACGCACTGGGTACCATATTCGTACATCTGTCCCTGGGATTAAATGCATTTATCTCCGCTCAGGGATATTCCAAAATCAGTATGTATACGGTGCTGCTGGGAGCCATCTGTAACATCATACTGGATCCGATCTTTATCTTTGTATTCGATATGGGAGTTCAGGGAGCTGCCCTGGCCACCATCATCTCTCAGGCGTTGTCCAGTATCTGGGTGGTGTATTTTCTCACATCGAAAAAGAGTTTCCTCCGCCTGAAACTAAAATCTATGAAGCTGGATCCTTCCATCATACTGCCCTGCCTGGCATTGGGGCTTTCTCCCTTTATCATGCAGCTGACCGAAAGTGTCATAAACGTATGCTTCAACACCTCACTGCTGAAATATGGCGGGGATCTGGCGGTTGGGGCCATGACGATTCTGGGAAGTCTCATGCAGTTCTCGCTGCTTCCTCTTCAGGGTCTGACCCAAGGCTCCCAGCCTATTATCAGCTTTAATTACGGAGCCAATAACCTGGAGCGGGTGAAGAAGACTTTTAAACTACTATTAATATCCAGCGTCATTTACTCCACCCTGTTTTGGGCGCTGTCCATGATTGCTCCCGGCCTGCTGATCTCTATTTTCACTTCCAATGAGGAACTGATTCAATTCAGTAAGTGGGCAATACATATTTACATGTCAGCAGTCCTTATCTTTGGAATCCAGCTGGCATGCCAGCAGACATTTATCGCTCTGGGCAATGCCAAGACTTCTGTGTTTCTGGCCTTGCTGCGGAAGGTAATCCTTTTGATTCCACTGATTTACATCTTACCTAACATTGTACCCAATCCAGTATTTGGCGTATTTCTGGCCGAGCCGGTGGCGGATGTCATCGCGGTTACAGTAACCGCAAGCATGTTCTTGTATTCCTTTAAAAAGTTGATGCGACAAAGTGAAAATCAGGTAGCATAAGCCCAAAATAGCTGCAGTATGAAAGTAAAACCTTCATACTGCAGCTATTTTTTAACCTCAATATATGTAGACATCCAAGAACAAGTATACCTATATTAAAAAAATGTTCCTTTGTAGGCTTCCGCCCAATCATAGGAATCCCCGTTATTACGCATCTTGACCAACTTCCGATAAACCTTCTCATAGTATGGTTCATCTTCATTGACCACCAGATAATGGTTCGTGGGTTTCTTTTCATCCTTGGACCGCCCCTGAGCGATGTGGATCAATATATTACGAAGTTGGTGTTTCTCCTCATCCGTACAGTATCTTTCGATATCACTATACTTCATAACCAAATGTTTTTTCGTCTGTTTTTCCTGCTGCATCTCATTCCCTCCCTGAATATTACTAAACTGAGATATTTGAAGGCTAATGTACATTGCCTATACTTAATGTTACCAGTTCCAGAACTAAATGTCCAGCCATTTGTGATAATCCCCTGTCAAGAAACAAACTGTATACTTTCGTAAGGTCTGAATTACTACTTCTGCGCCTTTACACCACCCCCTGTATATCCTACAATACGGATATACATTAGAAATGGGGGTATTGTTATGAAAGATAAGAAAAAAATGATACTTTTTATCACAATTCTAGCTTTCTTTGGTATGTTCATCGGAAACTATGGAAATTATCAACTAACTGCCGTTCCCGGAAGTGTGTATCAGGCCTATAACCTGACTGATTCACAGTTTTCCAGCATCATGACGGCGCCTATGTTCCCTTCCATCTTCCTGAGCATCATCATCGGTATTCTGGTTGACCGATTTGGGATCTCCAAGATGGTCTCCATCTGCTATCTCATAGGATCAGCTGGTTTCATCATGAGAATCTTTGCCACGGACTATAAGACCATGTTCTTGTCAATGGCACTTACAGGTGCGGGTTGTATGATCTTGAATTCCAATCTGGCCAAGATTGTATCTTCCCTCTACCCTATGGAAAAGGTCGGTAATGTGGTGGGTATTCTCATGGCCGGCTCAACGGCATCCATGGCGGTGGCCTACGCTACCACAGCCATGTTCCCGTCTCTGCAGGTTGCATTCTGGACTGCGGCCATTGCCAGCATGATAGTCTCTCTGCTGTGGCTTCTCTTCGTACGGGAGAAACATTTTACTGAGGAAGACGCACCTGTAATGGAAACCGTCCCTGTAAAACAGGCGTTGATTTCCTGCTTTAAAAGCAAAAACATCTGGCTGATGGGAGTTTCCCTGCTATTCCTGCTGGGTGGTGCCACAGTGATCTCCAATTTCCAGGTAACCGCCCTGACTTCTTTGAAAGGATATTCAGAGGCCTTTGCCGGCACCTTTGGTACGGTACTGATGATTGGTGCGATTCTGGGCTCAATCCTGATTCCGGTTCTGGTCGGAAAGTACAGGAAACAGGCACCGATGATTCTCCTGATTTGCGGCCTTGTTACGGCCCTCAGCACCGTGGGTATCATCGCCCTACCAGCCGCAGGAATCTATGTGGCCTGCTTCTTAAACGGTGCATTACGCAGTGGTATTATCGCAGTTATGATGTCCCTTCCTGTAATGTTCGAAGAAATCGGACCGAAATACGCAGGTACAGCGGGCGGTCTGGCCGTCACCTTAGAGCTTCTGGGTGCCGTGATCATCCCTACCTATATCATCGTGCCCCTGGGAAGCGGCAGCATCTCAGCTTACTTCTATCTGGGCGCAGCCTCCATCGTAATAGCCAGCCTGCTTTGTTTCCTGGTGGCTAAGACTTGTGGAGTCTACAAAACAAATTAATTATACCTGAAACCGATACTACATAAACAGCTAAGGAGGATTCATTATGAACGCTAGAGACAATTTTCTGGAAACTTTAAGACAGGGCAAACCGGAGGCATTTGTCAATGAGTGGGAGCCCTTTGGTTCTGTATTTGACCCCCTGATGGGCGTTACCTTGCTGGCTCAACCTGGCAAAACCATAGTGGATGACTGGGGAACCGCCATCTACTGGGGCGAGAATGAACCAGGTGCCATGCCGATTGTAAATGAGGACAACAAAGCAATTCCAGACGTGACAGAATGGAAGAAATACATCAAATCACCGGATCTGACACAGGAACTGGACTGGACCGCAGCCAAGGCTCAGGCCGATGCAATCCATAAAGAAAACAAACTGACCATGTCATTGATGGCAACAGGACTCTTCGAGCAGGCACATTATCTGATGGGCTTTGAAGATACCCTGATGAACCTTCTGATGGAACCGGAGGCCATGGAAGAACTTCTGGATTACATCACAGAATACAAACTGACCTATGCCAGGATTCTGGTGGAAAATCTTCATCCGGATGTGGTACTCTTCCACGATGACTGGGGTTCCAAGACCAGTATGTTCATGTCTCCTGACATATGGAGAGAATTCTTCAAACCTCGCTATCAGAAAATCTACGGATACTTCAAGAGCCAGGGCGTAATCGTTATGCATCACGCAGACAGCCATTGCCAGCCGATTGTAAAGGATATGGTTGAAATCGGTATGGATATCTGGCAGGGTGTCCTTCCACAGAATGACATACCGCAGATTCAGAAAGATACAGAGGGTAAACTCCTGCTGATGGGCGGCCTGGATGCTGCCATCATGGATTTGCAGGATTATGATGAAGCCATTATCCGTGGCGAGGTTGCCAGGGCGTGTCGTGAGTACGCCCCCGGCGGAAGCTTTATCCCCTGCCTGACCTACGGTGGAGAAGGCAGCATCTTCCCAGGCGTCAATGATATCATCATGGATGAAATCCGTAAGCAGAGCCCGCTGTACTTCAAATAATTCCGGCTATTGTCCTGCTATCTTCCGTACCTGGCCCAAACCTCCCTTGTATTTGGGCCAGGTACGGAATCATATGCAGGCTTAGCATAGATGCCTGGTACCCAACAGGCCTTCCTTATTATATTAAATGACCACAGAATTACGGCGTCATCCGTAATTCTGTGGTCATTTTTTATCGGGCTACTGCGCACTACGAAATAGGATTACCTCTTCCTCTCCAACAATTGGTAGGATATCATAAGGTAGAGCCTTGTATCCGCATGTTCCAGGTCGATGCCTGTCACTTTTTCAATCTTATTGAGACGTTTCATCAGAGAGGATCTGTGGATGAATAGCTTTTCCGCACTTTGAGATGCATTTCCTCCCGATTCCAGATAAATCTTCAATGACTCATACAGATCTGTTCCCTTGTCCTCATCCATCTTCTTTATCATATTCAAGGCAGGGGCTGTGACCTCTGTGGCGGGATATTGGACGGTACATTGCTGCATGAGATAATCGAAGGTATAATTCTCAAAACCATAATACCAGAAATGAGGATCTTTTCTCTCCCCGATCTTCAAGGCATCATAGGCCTGGTTCAGGTAGAGCTGTAGCTTCTGAACATCCTTAAAGCTATGACTCACCCCGGCTTTCGCCACATTCTCCCGCAGGAATACAGCCAATTTTTCCCTGAAGTCATATTCTGTTTTCTTCTCTGCTCTTTGATTTCTCACGCAGATAAAATCCCTGTTCCTCTCCAGTACACAACACTCAGGAAATATCTTCTGGAGCTGACGGTGCAGGTATTGTCCCCCCTCTTCCACAGGAAAATATCTGGAAAACCGAAGTACGATAATCTGATAGTCATCTTCCGGCAACCAGTCATTCTGGCTTAAGATGAACAGATCCGGAACCTGTTTTCCGTCCAGCAGCAAATTGATGGCCTCGTAGAACTCCCTGCTTCTTACGGAACGATAGGGAGTCACCTTCTGTTCCTCAAACACGTACTCTATACACCTGGCAAGCTGCTCGAAAAGCCGTTCCTGAATCTTTTCATACCCAGGACGTTCTATGCTGGCCAAGAGGCGGGCATAAAAGCGGTTGCTGATGACAATATTGAAGCAGAGTAAATCTTTTTCTATTGATTCCAAATAAAAATGAAAGACTCCTTTTCTATGGGTGCATTCCCGGAAATTCTCCTCCCAGATCACCGTGTCTATTTCCTCTTGTTTTAGATAATCCTCGGGAAACAGCCTGGCATACGAAGAGTTTTTCGCTATGAACCGAAACTCATTGTTAATGATTGTCATCGGCATGTGCAGCACCGGCGCGGCCAGTTCTAATATGGTATCCAATGCCATCTCTCCGGAATAAAACAATGCGAATTCCCACCGTTCGTAATCTCGGAAAATCTCATGAAGGAGATTTAGAATCTGGGCAAATGAACTCTTTCCATCCAGATAAACTCCATTGATGCCCGGCAGATTGCTATCCTTCGGATAATCTGTCACCAGGAATGCCTGATCCTGAAGATCTTGGGCCCATCCCCCTGCTATGTCTGAAAGCTCTTCTGCAGGGACCACATAAAGCACATCCTTCTTTAGCTCCTGGTTTCCTTCATATAGCTTCCAGGAAGAAAATTGACACTCCCTATGGCTTTGGAGTCTGATGTCTTTTAATCCATGATAGGATAACTGATACTGAAGATACGTCAAATTCATGAAAACTCCTCCTGAAGTATAAGTTTATCTCATACCAATGGAAGAGTCAACAAAAGTTCTTCCGAATAGTATCCCTCATCATTCATATTTTACGATTTCACGTTTCAGCTGTTTCATAATTCTTTTTTCCAGCCGCGAAATATAAGACTGGGAGATTCCCAGCATATCGGCTACTTCTTTTTGTGTCTTTTCTTTCCCTTCCGGCATATTGATGCCAAATCGAAGTTTTACGATTGTCTGCTCCCGGTCGCTCAATTTACCAATGGCTTTTCCCAGAAGTTTCTTCTCTACTTCATCTTCAATTCCCCTGTATATAATATCTTCATCGGTACCCAGGATATCGGACAACAACAGTTCATTGCCATCCCAATCCACATTCAGGGGCTCATCGATGGAGACCTCCATTTTCGTTTTATTATTCCTGCGCAGGTACATCAGAATTTCATTTTCGATGCACCGTGACGCGTAGGTTGCCAGCTTAATTTTCTTTTCAACATTAAAAGTGTTAATTGCCTTTATCAGGCCGATGGTCCCGATGGAGATCAAGTCCTCCACCCCAACACCGGTATTGTCAAATTTCTGTGCGATATAGACTACCAGTCTCAGGTTATGTTCAATCAGTTCACTCCGGGCGCTTTCACCGTCTTTCCCGGAAAGTTGGGCGATGGCCCGTGCTTCCTCTTTTGCACATAATGGCTCCGGCAGGACGTCACTCCCACCAATGTAATACAATTCTCCCGGTCTCTTATACATTACCGTCGAAAATCTGGGCAGCATGCGAAGCCGGAAATGGCTTGGCAGCGTAGCTTGCATCAACATACACGAATTCCTCCTAATTGTCTATTAGATTTGGGTTCAAAATCATCTGATAGCTCCGGAGAGAAGAACTATAGGTCTTGTCAATTGCGATTACCGGATGGGTAACCACCTTTTGTACATCACCTCGTTCCAGACATAGATAGTCCAGGACCACGGCCGGAAGCAGACCTCCTTCACACCCCACACATTGATAGGGGATATAATGAGGCCGCAGGGGACTCAAAAGCTCCGGGGACTTCGGCACGCGTTTCGCGCAGAAGTCATCCAGCTCCCTGCCGGCTTCTTCCGATAGTAGTTCTTTCATCAGTGAAATGTCAATGACCGACACATAGCTTTGCAAAGTGGTGTCCCAAAGCATATTGCCTGTATCATAAAGTCCTTTCACGATCTTACATTTCCCATCCTGATAAAGGGCTACCCGGCAATAACGCTGCTGCCATGTTCTTACCTGATCATACGTCCATATACAAAGACGAATCAGAACATAGCTGGACGCCGCCGTCAGACAGAAGGCTCTCACCCCCGCCGAACCGGTCATCCTTTGCAACAATGAAAACGCCAGACCCATGCATGCCGTTCCCATATAGAACAGCAGCATACCCTGAATCAGGGTTCTTCCCCCTTTGATTTTGCAGCCAAATCTTACCATAATAGTATTTGCAGCCACAGAAACCAGTATCGTACTTATCATGTTGTATCGGTAAAGCAATACAAAGCTCACAGTCGCGGCTGCCGAACCGGCCGCCGCCCATAGGAGACTCCTCACATGTGTGGCAGAACATTTGAGGAGTTTGTTTGTCATGCGTAATAGCGCATAGTTAATCACGAGATTCTCTATGAAATATACATCCAGGTAGAATTCGTAGGACACAAAACACCCCCTGTAACCTCATGAGTACTTACTGGAATAACAAGTACTATTATAGGTTCCAGGGGGTGTTAAATTTGTCAAAAACAGGGTGTCGAAATTCAAAAAAGTTCGACAGGATATTCGTTAATTCACTTACTTTCTCATATTTCTCCCACGCTTTTTAACCTTCAGCCAGGTTTAACAGGCCTCAAACCCCACTCTGACTTCAGCCGGAAACGCTGGTTATCTATCCAGGGAAACAAGGATTTTCCTCATCTCCTCCAAGGGAATCTGCCCCGGCGCAGAAGCTTCTCCCACGGTGGCAAATGTGATTGCTGATCCAAAGGTCTGACCGCTGATTCTGCTCACAACGCCCAGCTTCCCCATGGACATGGTGACCACCGGCCGCGGCGTCAACGCCGAAACCCTGCGGGTTGCCTGGAGTAGGTTTAAGACGTCTTCAGGAGCTTTCGGCATCACCGCCAGCTTAAGAATATCCGCCTCCATCTCCTCCATATCCGTCAATATTTCTATCATTTCCATCAAATAGGGGGTCTGATCAAAGTGGTGATTCGACGCCACTACCATCCCTCCCCTTTGATGAATCTCTTCTATCAGTTCCTCCGGATTCAGCCCCTCCTTATAAATTTCCACATCAAGCAAAGAGGCATTACCCTGATCGGCCGCCGCCAGGTTCAACCTCCGGTAATCCTCTGTCGAAATTTCCCGGTTTCCGCCTTCCCCGGACGTCCGAAAAGTAAAAAGGATAGGAATTTCACCTAAAATGTCAGAAAGAGCCTCCAAGATCTCCTCCACTCTGCCCGGTGCCAGGATATCTACATAAAAATCCCCGCGCCACTCCACCAAATCGGGACAGGCCACGGCAATCTGCCTTCCCTGATCCAAAATCTCATCTCGGGTCACTCCCGTGATCGGAACACAGATTTTGGGCAGCCCCTCACCAATCACCAAGTCCTTTACCTGCAAACTCATACCATCTCCTCCTTAATCTATGTATGAAACCTCTCGCTTTTAATCTATGACTCACTAAAATACTTAGCCTTCACAATATCTACCGGCATATCATGCCCGGTCCAGATTCGAAATGCCTCCGCTCCCTGATAAAGCAGCATATACATCCCATTAAAGGTCTTACAGCCAGCCTCCCGTGCCATACGAAGCAGCTTGCTCTCCCTTGGGTCATAAACAAGGTCACCTACGATCAATCCCGGCACAAACAATGAGGAATCCTCTATAATCGAAGCATCCACATCCGGCGCCATCCCCACCGAAGTCCCATTCACCAGAATCGCACTCCGCTCCAGGCACCTCCGAAGCTCCTGCTGATCCCCCTGGTCATACAAAACCACCTCACAGGAAGTGCTCTCACTAAGCCTCCTGGCCAATTCCTTGGTCCTTTGATAAAACCTGCTCCCGGAGCGGATAAAAAGATTTAACCGCTTCACCCCGTCTAAGGCGGCCTGCACACAAATCGCAGCCGCAGCTCCTCCGGCTCCCATCAAAGTCATCTCCTGCCCAATAATATCATACCCTGCATCCTGGACCGATCGCATAAATCCAATTCCATCCGTATTATATCCCTTCAGGATACCATCCTCATGAACCACCGTATTCACAGCCCCAATCAACTCCGCCGCCGGCGACAGCCAGTCCACCAGCTCCACCATCTTATTCTTATCCGGCATCGTCAGATTAAACCCCCGGATACCAGCCATCTTAAGCCCCTCTACAGCCGTCTTAAGCCCTTCTTCCTTCACGTCAAAACAAAGATAGACATAATCCAGCCCCAACTGCCGAAACGCCTCATTATGCATCAATGGCGAAACACTATGTTCCACCGGACTGCCAAGCAGCCCCGTCAACCTGGTACGCCCTGTAATCAGCTTCCTATCAATCTCTTTACCCATCTCTCCACCTATCACAACCCAAACCTCCTCTAGACAAACACGGAATCGCCCTCCGGCCCATTCTCATTCCAGCCATTAGCTAACAGTTCTTTTAACCGCTATTATAATACATTTACCATAAAAGATAAAACAAAATCTTAAATTTATATACCTGAAATGCAAAAATGAGCAGGTTTACACCTGCCCATCCCTTAAATCCGCTATGGTTTGTTTCGCAAAGACCTGTAACAGCCTGTCTTGTGTCTGCTTGTAGAACTTACTGATCTGTCTATCCTTAATGGTTATATCACCTTGTTTCTTTTCTTTAGAATAAGGATTCACGTTAATCGGATCATCCATGACGCACATCACCTCATAGATCAGGATATCTTCCGCCTCCTTCGCCAAGGTATATCCACCATACTTGCCCTGATGGGTGTTGATCAGACCGCCCTCTTTTAACCGGCCGCCCAGATTGATCAGATATTTTACGGGTATCCCCATCTGTTCGGCCACTTCCTTGGACTGTATCACACCACCCTTACAGGCCAGGTATTTCAGCATACGAATCGCATAATCGGTCGTGATTTTTAACTGCATGTTCCTCTCCTCCTTCCCAGCCATCCTGTATTTAAATTTTCACTATGCCTTTTTATTCTCCCTTTGCCACTTCATCCAGAAAAACAGCAGGCTTTTCCTCCTGCTGTTCCTCTTCTTACTTCCTACTCTTTTCTCTTTGCTTCTTCATGAAGATCACAGCGAGGTATAGACCGGTTGTCAACAGCAGTCCTGCCCAAAGCACCAGGTTCGTGTCATCTCCCGTCTTCACGGTATTGGCCGGGCTTTTGTGGCCAATGGGCTTGGCTGGGTTCGGCACATATGCCTTCCCTCCGTCTGTCTTGTAGCGGTTGTGGAAAGCCATCCGCTCCACCTTCTCCCCATTGCTGCGGGCTGCGGTCACTTCTGCACTTAAACTACCATCCGCCTGATTTTTTATATAGACCGTGATCGTATAGACTTCCCTGTCATAGGTATACCTGCTGTTCGTCCCCATACCGGTCTGTTCCAGCTGATACTGGTATCTGCCCGTGCTTTGGAACACCATGGGCGGCAGGTCCATATCCTTTTCCCCCATGATTGTGAAACCATAGGTTCCGTCTGTGCTCTCCTCCGGCATCGGGTTCCCAGGCTCTTTGGGGGTCAAAGTATACTGGAATTCATTGAAATTCAGGGGAAGGGATTCATGATTGCCGTTCTCAACTGTAAGGAGCTGAGAAACAGGCAGTTCTATGGAAACCCCGCCAGTGGCCGCCACCGTTTCCTTCATCAACAGCAAACATAGTAGGAGCGGGAAACATACCAGGAGTTTTTTAAGCAGT
>DVNN01000234.1 GCA_018714325.1 Candidatus Pelethocola excrementipullorum | reverse complement strand
GGCTCAATCACAAATTTTGTGGGATAAAGGATTTCTGACATAAGTCTTCCTGCTGATATCAAACAGTTTAAGGAAGAAGTATTCATCATCACGATATCCGTAAGCCTGTCGTCTTAATGTTTTGATTTTGTTGTTTATACCCTCAATCTTACCAGCTGATATGTCATATGTTGCATGAGCTATGATACCCTCAAAGTGATTGTCCAATAACCTTCTGAACCACATAAGGTGCTCGTTTTTAGTTGATTTACAGGTATCCATGATAGAGATAATATCCTCAGACATGCGTGCTTCATCATTACGAGAATACGCAAGAGTTAAACTCTCTTTGATGAGATCAAGTGTAAACAGCAGCTTGTTCTGGCTAAGCAGTTCATCATATCTTTCTTCATGACCACCCTTACGGATGTAATCCTCTGTACCAAAGATAGGACTTCCTTTTGAGATAACTCTTTCATCAGCGGCATCCTGATCCTTACGTTTTAACGTTTTTCTGGAAGACATAAGGATGTAGCGGGTCTTCTTTAGAGAACGTGCTGCTTCGTCATCACCTTCAGCAAGCAGACGACGCTGTTCATCCTTGCGAACTTCACTGACAACCTTGTCATTGAAGTTCTTAACGATATGAAAGTAATCAAATACAGGTTGGATATGAGGGCACTTATCCTCAAAAGCCTCCTGAAAATCAGAATTCATATCACATGCGATGGCTTCCACACTGTCCATCCATTCAAGCCCTACATGCTCGATGAAGTCATAGACTACCTGCTTTTTCTTGCCATTGGCAATCCATAACACGTGACCAGTTTCTATGTCTATGATATGAGTGGCATACTTGTAACCATTGTGAAGCTTGAATTCATCTATACCGAGAAACTTTGCCTTACGTTCCGGTTTGATTAGCTTTGTTCCATCGATTGTATAAAGTTCCTGAAGACGCTGTTTATCAATGTCTTTGACTGTATTCTTACCAAGACCTGTAAGCTCAGCTACTTCTTTATTGGTATAGTTTCCAGTTGCCAGAAGGTCACGGGTATACTGATACAATTCTTCTGTAATACGGTGAGCCGGTGCCTTAAAAGAGATAAACTGCATTCTGGTTTTACCACATTTAGGGCATACATATTGATTGCGATTAAACTGCACCTGGCTAAGATATCCACCAAAAGGAAGATGCCTCAGTGTAATACCAGGATGGTTGTTTACATGCATCTTACAGCCACAGTGGCAGATGATATCGTCTTCACTAGCATCAAGTTCACCATGAAAACAGAAAGCAGTACGACCGGATGCAGTCATCTCAGTAGTTGTAGTATGATTCATGAATCCATACAAACAGGAAGGAATTCTTAAAAATTCTATAGATTGAGTAAAAACTAATTGTCCATTTTCGCTGTTTCGTATATAATCCATGATAGAGGATCTCCTTTAGATTGGGTTGTTGTATCTGTCCAGGACACAATTCAATCTTATAGGAAGATCCTTTTTTATTCAATTGTAATGAAACAATATAAGATTGTTCTTAGGCTACTGAGCCAGAGGTATAAACCAGCCATCCCGAAGGGGATTGCCCTTGAGGGGATGGAAAAACAATGCTACACTATGTGGCTTGACGAAGAAAAAGAAGATTGTTCTTGAGTTCTTCGCCGTCGGTGATAAACGAACAGCATTGCTTTTCCATCCGGTCAAGGGTGGCGTAACAAATCAATACATTACGTGGTGGCAATCCCACGAAAAAAATGATTGACCCAGTATTATTAAAGATTATCCTGGACTTCTCTGTTATTGGTGGATTTGTCATCGCTGGATTCCTTGCCCTGTTCCTCTGTGGAAGATTGAAAGGATCCTTTAAAGATAGTTGTCAGTTGGTAACAAAATTGTATTATGACGGTGCGGTTGATACAGCTCCATTATTTGGATTCCTGTTGACCCTGCCTATGTTTAACGCCGTAGCAAAATATGCATCTCCTTATTTCAATGTTATCATCGGTAACATCATGCCGAAGAGTGAGCTGGTTGTATGTATTGTATTCGCAGTTTTACTTGTATTAGGATTATTCCGTGGTCCAATGACATTAGTTGGTTGTGGAGCGGCTACACTTGGAGTATTACGTAATGTTGCATCTTTCTCAGTACCTTTCCTGTATGGTGTGTTTGCGATTCCGACAATCACAGTTAACATCGGATGTTGTATTACACAGTCTTGGGTTGCATGGGGACTTGCCTATACGAAGACAGAGTCCAAGGACTTCCTGAAATTGTCCATACCGAATGTATATGCAACTGGAATATTACAGTATATCACCTTATTTATTATGTTAGGCGGATTAGGTGCTGCCTGGTTTATGTAAAAATATATCTGTTCAGTATCTTCACAGATACATGCAGAAATCCATATTTTTATAAAGCTTTTCTCTCTTACTATATAAATTTGTATTTGGGTGTATCTAGGTACACCCAAATACTCTAGTTAGATAAATTACAAGGAAGAAGGATTATTATGTCTAAGCACACGAACAGAGCGATTCGTATGGGAATTGACGTTGGCGGAACATATACAAAATGTGTGGCCATGGATAACGTTACTCATGAAATCGTAGGAAAGAATCAAGTAAAGACAACCCACGATCATGAAAGTGGAGTTGCTGCGGGTGTTGTTCAAAGTTTCCAGAACTGTATGGACGAGAATAACATTTTGCCTGAAGATGTTGTGTTTGTTGCGCATTCAACTACTCAGGCTACAAATGCCTTTATAGAGGGTGATGTTGCCAATGTTGGTATCATCGGTGTTTCAGGAGGCGGGATTGAGGGCTTTCTGGCAAAAAGACAGTTAAATCTGAAGGATATCGTTCTGGATGAAAAAGTAGGACGTCTGATTAAGGTATTTAATACTTATATTAAGAAAAAAATGCTGACAGAAGAAGTAATTAACAGTAATATTGATGAGCTGATTAATCAGGGTGCTCAGGTAATCGTTGCTTCTATGGCTTTTGGTGTAGATAGTATGGACGAAGAGATGATGATCCATGACTGCGTAGAGAAGAAAAATATGCCGGTTACAATGGCTTCTGATATAACTAAACTTTATGGATTGACAAGACGTACACGTACTGCAGCAATCAATGCATCAATTCTGCCGAAGATGATGTCCACGGCTAATGCTACGGAGTCATCCGTAAGATCCGCAGGTGTTGATGTACCGCTTATGATCATGCGTGGTGACGGTGGTGTTATGGAGATCAGCGAGATGCGTAAGCGTCCGATTCTGACTGCGTTGTCAGGCCCGGCAGCATCCGTTATGGGATCCCTTATGTACCTGAGAGCTTCCAACGCCATCTACTTTGAGGTTGGAGGAACAACCACCAATATCGGCGTTATCAAAAACGGACGTCCTGGTGTGGATTACGCGAAAATCGGAGGCCACGATACCTTTATCAGTTCTCTGGATGTACGTATTCTGGGCTGCGCCGGAGGCTCCATGGTGCGTATTAACGATAAAGAAGTCGTTGACGTGGGACCGCGTTCCGCTCATATCGCTGGTTGTGAGTATGCATGCTTCACACCGGAAGAAGAGATTGAAGATCCTACTATTGAGATGGTTAGCCCAAAACAGGGTGACCCCGCCGACTATGTTATTCTGATTCTGAAAAATGGCAAGCGTATCTGCTTCACCAATACCTGTGCCGCAAACGTGCTTGGATTGATCGATGAGAAGTATTTTGCTCATGGTAATGCTAATTCAGCACGTAAGGCTATGCAGCCAGTGGCAGACAAATTAGGCATCACAGTGGAAGAAATGGCTACCCAGATTCTGAATAAAGATTATGAAAAAATCAGCGAGTGTATCAACTCACTGGCAGAAAAATATCAGCTGGATAAAGAAAGTATGAAGCTGGTAGGTTGTGGTGGTGGAGCTGCTTCTCTGGTACCTTACTGTGCAAACAAGATGGATCTGCAGTATAGCATCCCTGAAAATGCGGAAGTTATCTCATCCATCGGTGTTGCATTATCCATGGTAAGAGACGTGGTAGAGCGTGTGATTCCCAGCCCAACCAAGCAGGATATTTCTGATCTTAAGAAAGAAGCAGCGGATATGGCAGTAAGTTCTGGTGCGTCACCGGATTCCGTAGAGGTTCATATTGAGATCGATAATCAGACGGGTAAGGTAACGGCTATCGCAACAGGATCCACCGAGGTTAAGGCTACCGACCTGCTGAAGGAATGTGATGAAAGTGAAGCCTACGATCTGGCTAAGCAGGACTTTGGTTCTAAGGTTACCGATGTGGAGCTGGCTGAAAAGACTGACAAGTTCTATGTATTCAAAGGTGTTCGGGATGACAAACAGCCACTGCGTATCGTGGACAAAAAAGGTTTCATAAAAGTACAGTGTTCCAACGGATCTGTAATTAAGTGTAAGGTAAAAGATTACCATGAGGCTATTGAGAAGCTCTGGGAGGATGAGGCATACTTTAAGACTGATACAGTAATCAGACCTGATTTCTTTGTATGCTTTGGCCCTCGTGTTTCTGACTACAGCGCGGTGGATCTGGAACAGATAGAGTTACTGATTGATCTGGATTTGGGTGATAGAGACCCTGAAGAAGAGGTTCTTATCACAGCATCTGTTATGGGGATTTAATGTAAATGAAAAAAGGTGAAATTCGAGAATTATTAAAGCCAATTAAAGAAGGTTTTCTGACTGGAAAATCCAATGCATATAAAAGACCGGAATTCGAACTGCGTGATCTGGGCACTATGTTGGAGGATTTATCCAGAATTGAGATGCTGGACTGGTATAAGTATGCATTTTCAAGAGAACCATTGAATGGAAAGTTTACAGATGAACAACGCAGAACCTGGATGGAACAATCCATAGCATGCGGCCAGGAGTATTGCCGGCTAATCTGTAAGAAGTATTCATCGAATGATCCGGTATCTTTAGCAAAGTCCATGGGGCTTAAAGTTTCCTATCCCGCGCTTCCTGAAGGCGGGGACCGGATATTATTCGCGGAATATAGAATGCCGAATCAGATTTCAATTTATATGGATGCGGTGAGGAAGGCAAACCGGTTGTTGGAAAAACCTGAAGTATTGGAGGTCATGACCGGAAAACTGAATATCAGTAAATTGCTTCTCGCCCATGAATTATTTCACTGTGTGGAGGATCAATATAAAAACGAGATATTCACACAGAATGAGAAGATACGTCTATGGAATATTGGACCCTTCCACAATGATTCGTTAATTATTGCTTTAAGTGAAATTGCCGCCATGGCCTTTGCGAAAGAAATGACAAGAATTCCTTATGCACCATATCTGATGGATGTTCTGTTAGTTTATGGATATTCACCGATGGAGGCCAGCGGCCTTTATGAAGAAATGATGGGATATGCAGGGGTAGAGCCTTGTTCAAGTAATGAATAAAAAGGTGAGGTGAAGTGTCAAGATGCGTATAGAATACGATGTTGTAAAAGAGACTGTTAAAAAAGCGCTGCTGAACGCTGGTTTAAGCGAAGAGCAGGCTGAAACATGTGCAACGGTACACTCCCAGTCCAATGCGGATGGAATCGAAAGCCACGGCCTGAACAGGGTTCCACGATTTGTAGAATATGTTCAGAGAGGCTGGGTTGATCCCAAGGCAAAACCGGAACTGGTTCTGGCAAAGGGAGCGGTTGAGAATTACGATGGAAATCTGGGAATCGGAATCACCAATGCGATTTATTGTGCTGATAGAGCCGTTGAATTGGCGAAAGCCCATGGAATTGGCTGCGTGGCGTTGAAAAACACCACTCACTGGATGAGAGGCGGCACATACGCATGGAGAATGGCGGAAGCCGGATACATGGGAATGAGCTGGACCAATACAGAAAGCTGTATGCCTCTGTGGGGCAGTGATGAACCTGGTGTGGGCAATAATCCATTCTGTATCGCGATTCCGCGTGAGGATGGACCAATCGTGCTGGATATGGCAATGAGCCAGTATGCATATGGAAAACTAGGGGTATACAGACTTGCAGGAAAAGAATTACCATATCCTGGGGGATTTGATAAAGATGGAAACCTGACCTCCGATCCGGGAGCGATTGAAGATAGCAAACGCATTCTTCCTACCGGTTATTGGAAGGGAAGCGGAATGGCAATCGTTCTGGATCTGGCGGCCGCACTTATGGCTAACGGAAAGAGCGGTGCCGATCTGGATGAAGAGAATCAGGGCAGTTGTACAGGCTGCTGTCAGATCTTCATCGCCTATGATCCTTATCTATTCGGTTCCAAGGATGAAATTCAGACAATGCTTAACAAGAGAGTAGATGCTGCGGATAGTTCCCATCCTGAAAAGGAAGGCGGCAAGGTGACTTGTCCTGGGGAACGTACCATGGATGTACGTAAGGCAAGCATGGAGAATGGTGTTCAGGTCGATGATCAAATCTGGGCACAGGTTAAAGCCATTGCTGATGGAAATCTGGATGTAATTGACATTGCAAGCAAATAATTCTGGAGTTTCTTCGAGAATAGAATAAAGAATTTTGGCGGCAGTATCAATTATTAAGTTGAATTCTGCCGCCCTTTCTTTTGGATTGCTACATTTTTAACATAGGAGGATATACGATGTATTTTGCAAATATCAAAGTTGCTGAGAAATATAATTATTTAAACTCTAAATTTCAGGCTGCATATAAGTGGCTGGAAGAAACTGATGTGAGTTCTTTAGCCCCCGGAGCCTACGAGATTCTGGGGCAGGAAGTAATTGCTAATATACAGGAATACACCACAATGCCCAGTGAGACCTTGTTCTTTGAAACCCATGATAAATACTTTGATATCCAGTATCTGGCATCCGGAAGGGAAGCCTTTGGAGTGTGTAAAAGAGATGGTCTGGTGGAAAAAGAGAAGAATGAGGATAATGATGTGATTTTCTATCAGGAACCGGCATTCAGTGGTTGTGTGGTTCTGGAAGAAGGGGACTTAATCGTGGTTGCCCCGGAAGACGCCCATAAGCCAAGATGTATGGCAGGTGAGCCTTGCAACGTGAAGAAAGTAGTTGTTAAGGTTTCCATAAAAGATTGAAATCCTGATTAATTTTATAATCTGAAAAGACATAAAAGGAGTTCTTAGAATGAAAGCAGTAAGAATTAATAAACCATTCGAAATAGAAGTTATTGACATGGATAAACCTGAAATCGATGAACAGAATAATGTTTTAATAAAAATGACAGCAGCCGGAATCTGTGGTTCTGATGTACATATTTATCATGGAACCAATGCTGCAGCAACGTACCCCAGAGTTATCGGACATGAGATGGTAGGCCAGGTGGTGGAAGTCGGCGATAACGTGACCAAGGTAAAACCTGGTGACAGGGTAATCGTGGATCAGGTGGTAAATTGTGGAACCTGTTATGCCTGCAAAATCAACCGTGGAAATGTATGTGCGGACTTAAAGGTACGCGGTGTGCATATCGACGGAGGATACAGGGAGTATATTGTAGTTCCGGAGAAGGATGTTTACTTCGTGCCGGATTCATTGACGGATGTGGAAGCGGTTATGATAGAGCCTGCTACCATCGCAGTACAATCCTGCAGCAGAGCAGAATTGGTTGCGGAAGACACCTTGCTGATTTTCGGCGCAGGTGCTCTGGGAAGCAGTATCCTGAAGATAGCCAGGCTGCATACAAGTAACATTATCGTGGCGGATATCGTTGATGACAAATTAGAGGCCATGAAGAATCTGGGTGCTAAGTATACCATCAACACTCTGAAAGAGGACCTTACGGAAAAGGTGAGAGAGTACACCGGCGGATATGGAGTGACAGTATCTATCGATGCTGCTTGTACCAGTGATTCTCTGGGCAGATTACTGGAGGCTACCGGCAATGCAGGAAGAGTGATCACAATGGGATTCTCAATTGACAATACTCCGGTGACTCAGTTTAAGATTACCTCCAAGGAGTTGGATATCCGTGGATCCCGTCTGCAAAACAAGAAATTCCAGGGCGTGATCGATCTTGTGAATGAAGGAAGGCTGAATCTGAAGGATTCTGTTTCTCATACCTATCATTTCACGGATGCTCAAAAGGCATTTGATTTCATAGACAGCAAGGACCCATCCATGAGAAAGATTGTATTGACTTTCTAGAGGAGTGGGTTGAATAACAGAGATTTCATGCGGCATCCAATGGCTGCATGGGATCTTTTTGTTAAAATAGCCTAAAAGGTCTTGTGTAAAGTACAGATATTGATTACAATATAAATATTGTCGAAAACCGGAGGGCGAAGAGTGGATAGTGCAATATTACTACAAAGAATGTTAGTATTGTTTATAATGGTGGTTATCGGTATCTATAGTTATAAGAAGAATATCATAGATGATCATACTTGTCGGAAAATCACATCTCTTATTGTGAATGTATTAAACCCAATGCTCATAATCTCAGGAGTGCTTGGTGAAAAGATGACCGGGGATAAATTGATATTTCAAAATATCCTTGCTGTGCTTTTAATGTATACCCTTCTGATTGCTTTAAGTTTCTTATATGTGAAACTGAGAAGGTATGAACTCAAAAAAGCAAGTTTCTATCAATTGATGTTGATTTTTAATAATGTGGGATTTATAGGGATACCTCTGGTAAAGGGGATCTATGGTGATGAATATATCATCTATCTTGTGTTTTACATACTGTTATTTAATATTATCGTGTACACCCTGGGCATCTATCTGGCATCTAAATCATCGGATAAGAAGGCGGAATATTCCTGGAAGTCCTTATTCAATGTGGGACTGCTGGCCTGTATCGTAAGTTTAGTTATATTTATCTTTCAGATACCCGTCATGGAACCGATACAGGATGCGTTCAAGTATATGGGGGATGCAGCGATTCCGCTGTCCATGATTATCATAGGATCGTCGGTTGCTAAAATGAGCTTAAAAGAATTATTCTTGGATAGAGAGCATTATACATTTATGATTGTGAAGATGTTGGTATTTCCGGCAATCTGTGTGCTAATAGCACGCCAGCTTCCAATCAGCAAGGAGCTATTGGGAATCTTCATGTTATGTGTATCCATGCCCTGCGCCAGTATCTCTGGCATGCTTGCGGAAGAGTATGGGGGGAAAGGCACGGAAAGCAATCGGTTGATTGCATTTACCACGGTATTCTCCCTGATTACAGTTCCGCTTATTTCACTGCTGATCTGATGAAAACCCTGCGGGGGATGCGAATGACGTTTTATCGCGCGAGAGTCTGACTTGTCAGACTCTTTCTTTTTGGAGTAAAATAGTTGAGAAACAGTAGGGATTGTGATATGTTTAAGAAATATAATAAAGATTACTGATTTTATTATCAAAAGTTTTAGGAGGCAAATTTTGTTAGAAGAAGAATACGAAAAACAAATAGAAGAGATGATTCCTTGCTATGAGGATTTGAAATATGACTATCAGCAGGATCGTTTGGTGGAATTACTAAGGGAAATTCAAGAAGTATACGGATATATACCGGATGATGTCCAGCAGAGGGTATGTCAGGAGTTTGGAATCAAAGAAGTGGTGATAAAGAGCTTGCTTAAATACTACCCCAGCCTACATGCTGTCAAACGTCATATCATCACCTTATGCGTGGGTCCGAGATGTTCGGCAAGAGGATGTGGGAAAGTTGCAGATGCTGTCAGGGAGGAGCTGAGAGTAATCAGGGAAAATAAAGCTGGTCTTGTCTTTGCTGTACGCACACAGAACTGCATGAAGCAATGCACCAAAGGGCCCAATCTGAAAATTGATGATAGGCTGTATTCAGGGGTAAAGCCTGAGGAAGTTGGCAAAATATTAGGAGAATATTTGAGATAAGTGAGTGAAAATTCTGGGAATATCTAGAAATTTATAGCAGAAGTATAAAGACAAAAGGAATTTTATATGATATAGTGTAAGACAAGTGATAAAAATGGACGCAGAAGAATGCGGGAAAGGAATCTAATCATGAAATCAGTTAATTTTTTAAACGTTTGGCTATATAATGAACAGCCTCAAGCTCTGCGCCAAAGCCAGAGCTTTATCGTGTTGCGTTCATATGGGAAAGCGTTTAAGAGTTGTGTTGTGTAATCATGATTTCATAGAGTGATTCCAGGCGGCCGCTTATCCATGTGGATAGGCGGCCTTTTCTGTTTGTTAATAAGAACTGCACTTGATGTTTGTAGCAGGATTGAGGAGAAGAAAGATGTTAGATAAGTTAGAGATTAAAGGAACGATGAATACGGCGGTCTGCTATGCAAAGGTAATAGAGGATGAGGCCATTGCTCAGATTAGAAGGATGTGTGATCAGGAATTTACAAAGGGCAGCCAGATACGCATTATGCCGGATGTGCATGCCGGAAAGGGATGTACCATAGGAACGACCATGACGATAACAGATAAAGCTGTTCCCAATATTGTGGGAGTTGATATCGGCTGTGGGATGTATACGGTCAATTTGGGAAAAGATGAGATTGATATGGAAAAACTGGATCAGGCGGCACGATACGTACCGTCGGGCAAGCATGTCTGGGAGGGCAGGCAGAGAAAGTTCGACCTGATGGAGTTGAGATGTTATAGGAATTTGAGGGATACAAAGCGATTAGAACGCAGCCTTGGAACTTTGGGCGGCGGCAATCATTTTATAGAAGTCGACCAGTCGGCCGATGGAACCAATTATCTGGTGATTCATACCGGAAGCCGGAACCTGGGCAAACAGGTGGCAGATTATTATCAGCGCCTGGCCATAGGGCTGCATCAGGGGAAAGAAGAGTATTTTGCAAAACGAGATGCTCTGATTGCGGAATATAAGGCGGCAGGCAGAAGAACCGAGATACAAGGGGCATTAAAGCAGTTGAAATGGACCGCAAAAGAACTGTTAATACCGGAGGATCTATGCTATCTGTACGGTGAATTTCTGGAGGATTATCTTCACGATGTGGAAATCTGTCAGGAATTTGCCAGAAGAAACCGGGAATTGATCGCAGAGATTTTGATAGATCGAATCGGACTGTCCGAAAAGGATGGATTTCATACCATTCATAATTATATCGATGTAGAGGAAATGATTCTGCGGAAAGGAGCCATTGCGGCGCAGAAAGGTGATAAGGTTCTGATCCCAATCAATATGCGTGACGGGAGTGTGCTGGCAGTTGGAAGGGGCAATCCGGAGTGGAATTACTCAGCTCCCCATGGAGCGGGACGGATGATGTCCAGAACTAAGGCGAAAGAGAAATTATCGATGCAGGAGTATCGAAAAGAGATGGAGGGTGTTTATACAACCTCTGTAAATGAAGCAACACTGGATGAGGCACCGATGGCTTATAAGTCCTTGCATGATATTGTGGATGTCATCCAGAGCGCAGTGGATATTATTGAGGTGATAAAGCCTATTTATAATTTTAAGGCTTCTGAATGAGAACAGGAATTCCTAGTTAAGGCTATGGCTTTCAATGGTAGGGATACGGATCATTCAGCGATAGCCTGGAACAGGAGAACAATCTATAAGTGGCAGCATGGGACAACGCTGCCTTCCATAGATATGGTACTGGCGGCGGTTTTACAGGTGAGGGTCGATGATATTATTGTGATTTCTGACGTATGCCTGAGTCGTATAGGGGCTTAATTTGAGAGATTTGGAATGATCAACTATAAATATATTTTTCTTCCTATATAACAATTGAACTTCAAAATAATATATGATATCCTGAATACATAATCTTGTTATAAAACAGGCTGCTGTGGTTAAGCCTGGTAGGAGGAATTATGAGTGAGGATCTGTTAGTATTGACTGATGAGAATGGTGAGGAACTTCAGTTTGAGGTACTGGACATCATGGAGCACAAAGGTGAGGAATATATCGTACTTTTCCCGGAAGATGGTGATGAGGATGAGCCGGTTCATATTCTTCGCGTTACATCAGAGGATCTGGACAGCGGGGAAGAACAGTATGAGGGATTGGATGATAGGGAGTTAATCGAAACGCTATATCAGCAATTCTGCAAGAGGAATGGGTTGTAAAACTAAATACATCATGAAAAAAAGTATGCGTTCTTTGACGGTTCGGTCGAAGAACGCTTCTTAATGTTTAGAAACAATTTGCTTTCGCTTCCAACAAGTTATATAATACAACACGGATGTAAAAATCCGGAGGGGAAATGTTTTTTAGATATTTGAATATTTTACGATAGAAGGAGTCTAATCAAATGTTGGCTGATTATTTTAAAAAGGTTGGAAGCGAGCGCTTCATCATCATGGTCTTCGGCAATATATTTCTTGGATTGGGAATCAGTATCTTTAAATTGTCCGGCTTGGGCAATGATGCCTTCAGTGGGATGATCATGGCATTGTCCGATGTGACGGGGATTGTATATTCCAGTTTTTTGATCTTGTTTAACATCATACTGTTTTTTATAGAGTTTCTGACCGGCAGGAAGTTTATAGGAATTGGAACTGTGGTCAATGCCCTGTGTCTGGGGTATATTGTTACCTTTTTCAACTATGTGTTGAAGCTGATATTTGGCGCTCCTGAATTGATGTGGCAGAGAGTTGTGATTGTGTGTATCGGTGTGGTGGTCTGCTGTTTTGGGGCATCCCTTTACCAGACTTCAGATGTTGGGGTTTCCCCCTATGACAGCCTGTCCTTGATTATGACAAGGCGGTGGCCCCGGATCTCTTACTTCTGGTGCAGAATGTTCACCGACGGGCTGTGTGCGCTGGTATGCTATCTGGCAGGTGGAATCGTGGGCCTGGGGACCTTGCTGGCGGCATTTGGATTCGGACCGGTGATACATTTCTTTGATGTACACTTTACCAGAGGACTTCTTGAGTGGGTGGAACTAAGAAGGGCTGGGGACATTGAAGATGCAGCGTTGGGAAAAGTAGGACTTAGTGAATAACGTTTTCTATATAGAAAGTTAAAGATAGTAGCTTATTATGGAATGAAGAGAGCGTGAAGCTTACAAACAGGTATGGATTGTTTGCAGGCTTCTGGTATTCCATGATAAGCCATTTTTTATTAGACAGGAAATACGGAGTTCCCAACATATGCAAGATATCCGGGGTGATTCGGCAAAATGAATTGAGTTCATGTATGGGAAATGAGGGAAAGGATGGTTCCCGGTGGAAAGTGGGGAAAAATTCTGGTAAAATAGGAATATCCGTTAATAAGTAATATATAAGAAAAGGATAGAGGTGTATGAGTAAGTATTTGCATAAAGTTCATTATTATGAAACTGACCGTATGGGAATCACCCATCACTCCAATTACATCCGCTGGATGGAGGAGGCCCGTGTAGAGTTTCTGGATTCCGTGAATTGGGGATACGATAAGATGGAGGCCGTGGGGATTATGTCTCCTGTTATTGGAGTCGACTGTGAATACAAGATGACGACAACATTCGCAGATTTGGTATCCATCTCGTTGCAGGTCCGGGAATATAATGGTATCAAGTTAATCCTGGGCTATGAGATGAGATTGGAGAAGACGGATGAGGTTGTGGCCATAGGGGAATCCCGCCATTGCTTTTTAGGAGAAGGGGGAAGGCCCATCTCACTGAAGAAGAGTTACCCGGAATTGGACGAGGCAATCAAACAACAGATGACTGAATGATAAGTAGTTTGAACAATGAGGTGAAATTATAAAAAAACATATGATAACTTTAGAACTGAAGAATTTTAATATGGAACAGATCTGTAATTCCGGCCAGTGCTTCCGCATGAACCGTATAGGAGATCATGGATATGAAGTCATAGCCGGAGAACATTATCTGGATTTGGAGCAGGAGGGGGATACCTGTAGATTTGACTGTACACAGCAGGAATTTCAGGAGTTTTGGTCACCCTATTTTGATCTAGACAGGAATTATGGAGCGTATATAGAGAGCATTGATCCTACGGATGAGTATCTGACCACCGTGGCCGCATATGGAAGTGGGATTCGAATTTTAAAGCAGGATTTATGGGAAATGATTGTTAGCTTTTTGATTTCCCAGCAGAATAATATCACTCGGATCCGGCGGTGTATCGGGAATATCTGCAGCCGATATGGGGAGAAGAAGAAAAACCCCAATGGAGTGGCTTACGATGCATTCCCCACACCGGAGGCCCTTGCAGCGGCTACGGACGAAGATTTGAAAGCATGTAATCTGGGGTATCGCAGTAAATATGTAATCCGTACTGCCCAGAGCATTGTCTCAGGAGAGGTGAGTCTGGAAGCAGTGAAGGGGATGGAGTATGACGAGGCGAAAGCGGAGTTGATGAAACTCTATGGCGTTGGCGGAAAAGTGGCAGACTGCATCTGTCTTTTCGCACTTCAGAAGCTGGAAGCCTTTCCGGTGGATACTCATATCCGACAGGCGTTGGAGAAGTATTATCAGCATGGATTTCCGATGGAGCGTTATCAAGGGTACGAAGGTGTTTTACAACAGTATATTTTTTATTATGATTTATTTGGAGAGAAAGAGCTTGTATAAGAGCCAGTTAAAACACAGAGTTTTTAAGAAAAAAGGGGTGAATTTATGCCGCGTATAACGAAGAAAAAGTTTCAGGAGAATAGAGACCAGATTCTTAAGATCTTAGATGATCGGTACGGAACCACAAAGGATGGTTTTTTTCATCAGGAGCCATGGCAGCTTCTGGTGGCTATTATGTTGAGCGCTCAGAGTACGGACAAGCAGGTGGATGTGGCGCTTCCCGCCCTCTATGCCAGGTTTCAACATGTGGAAGAGATGGCGGAAGCTCCCGTAGAGGAAATAGAGGATTACATAAGATCCATAGGGCTTTATAAGAATAAGGCGAAGAACGTAAAGAAATGCTGCCAGCAGATTGTTGGGGAATATGGAGGACAGGTTCCGGATAAGCTGGAAGAGGTGTTGAAGCTGGCGGGGGTGGGAAGAAAGACTGCGACCTTATACCTGGCCGACGCCCATGGGATTCCGGGCGTCACGGTGGATACCCATGTCTTTCGAATCTCCAAACGCCTTGGCTGGGCCAAGGGGAAAAACCCTGAGCAGGTGGAGCTGGAATTGCAGAAGGTACTGCCTGTGGACCATTGGAACAGAATTAATTTCCAGCTGATCTATCTGGGTAGAGAAATCTGTACCTCGAGAAAGGCAAAATGTGAGCAATGCCCCCTGGCGGAGTGGTGCCCCAAACTAATTTAAAAGTGAAGAGGAAAAGCGGATGCAGTTTACCATACCAGATTATTACCGTGAATTTACTTGTATTGCCGGAGAATGTCCGGATACCTGTTGTGCGGGTTGGCAGATAATAATCGATGACAAAAGTCTGAAGAAGTACCGGAAGGTCAAGGGATCCTTTCGCAATCGTCTGCACAATGGGATTGATTGGAAGGAAAGAGCATTTTTACAAAATGGTAGAAGATGCGAGTTTTTAAATGAGGAAAATCTCTGTGATATTTACAGTGAAGCGGGCAAGCATATGCTTTGTGATACCTGTAGAAAATATCCCAGACATGTGGAAGAGTTTGAGGGATTGAAGGAAATCACGCTGTCACTTTCCTGTCCTGAGGTGGCCAGAATCTTGTTGGAAAAGAAAGAACCGGTGCGGTTTCTCCATGGAGAAAAGACAGGCGGGGAAGAGGAGTATGAAGAATTTGACTACCTTTTGTTTTCTGCTCTTATGGATGCCCGGGATTATGTGATTGAAATACTTCAAGACCGGGAAGTGGCCATGGAGGTACGGATTGGAAAAGCCCTGGCCTATGTCCATGATTTTCAGGTGAGTCTGGATAAGGGGGAACTGTACCGCGGGGACGAAATCCGGCAGCGCCACCGGAAATCCGGATTTAGCACAAGTTTTCTAACAAAGTGGGAGAACTGGACGAAAGATGTGGAAAGCAGCCATACCACAATTCAGAAAATGTGGAAAACTATAGTGCCAGAGATGGAGGTGCTAAGAGAGGAGTGGGCGGAGTTTCTGAAGGAAAACCTTCAGCCTTTGTATCAACGGGGGGAAGAAGGCGCCGAAGAGACCAGGAAAGCCTTCCGATCTTCTTACAGCGGATGGGAGGTACAAAGTGAACAGTTGATGGTTTACTGGGTGTTCACCTATTTCTGCGGAGCGGTATATGATGGAGCGGCATTTGCCAAGATGAAGTTGGCGGTGATAAGCACATTGTTTATCAGGGAGCTGGCTACCGGAAGATTTCTCAAGAATAAGGGCGAATTTGGAATCCAGGATCAGATATTCATCTGCTACTGGTATTCCAGAGAACTGGAGCATTCTGATCAGAATCTGATCCGGTTGGAAGAGATTCTGGAGGAGAATCCTATCTTTGGATTCTGTGAGATACTAAGTATTATATAGACTGCAAGAAAGAATAGAATCCCGTAGTGATGTACTGTTTAAGCCTTTGCATCACTGCGGGATTTCTATGTATCGTATTAGGAACAGGTATTATTCTGTTCTTGTTTTTTAGTAGTTCATGTTAAAGTGTGTGTCCAGAATGTTCTGGAATTCTTCGTCGGAGGTAATCGGTTGTTCCGTCTTTTGGTGATGGCTCACTCTGCTAAAGGTATTGCCATGGATGGAGATGCTTCCCTCCGGTGTACGTCTGTTTAAGAAGCGGCGGGTGGTAAAGACCGAGTCAGGGCTGGTGGAGGCGTAGTAGTTGGCCGGAATAAAATCAACGGGATCCATGGGCGCGGCCGAAAAACTGATGATTGGAACCAGCTCACCCTGAATACGCTGGCTCAGCAGCCACCAATTGTCTTTGAGCTGAGTAATCCCAAAGGTATGGCCCTTAGCAGTTCCTTCCCATCCGTCCTCAACAGGAACGCCTTGAGCAGGTTGAGCACCACCATAACCTACGTCACAGAAATAATACTTCTGATCCAAGGCAACCAGGTTTGCCCGGTGCAGGGGAAGTGCTACATAATCCTTACCCCGGACGATGCGGGCCGTGCAGGGTATGACCTGAAATCCACAGGCTGCCAGCAGGGAATGAAAGAGGGCATTCAGCTCAAAACAATATCCCCCACGCTTTCTGAGAATGATTTTCTCATAGAGATCCTCAATATTCAGTGAGATTGGAATCTGCTTTTCGCAGATATCCAGATTCTCAAAAGGAATCATGCATTGATGCGCATAGATGAGACGATTCAGTCCCTCCAGATCGGGAGTTGGAGCTTCTGTCAAGTTCAGCCGGTCCAGGTATGCTGTCAGATCCGGCAGTTTTTCATATAATCCTTTAAACATCGTGTGTTCCTCCGCTTCTCTTCTTTAGATATTAATAAAACCATCCAAGCGGCATATCGGTGCTGTTCGGATGGTTTTCGTATTTGCATATGAGAAATATCAAATTATGCGTTCAGGGTTAAAAGTTTGTTTTTCAGGTCATTCTCCATACTCCGAAGTTCGGCTTCGGCCGCCACACGTTTTTGACGTCCTTCCTGCTGAATCTTCATCACTTCATCCAAGGTGGAAATCAGGCTTTGATTGGTCTGTTTCAAGGTTTCAATATCCACAATTCCCCGCTCGTTGGCCTTGGCAGTTTCGATGGTCGCTGTCTTTAAGGCGGCTGCATTTTTCTTGAGCAGTTCGTTGGTGGCATCGGTTACCTGACGTTGAGCCTCGGCAGCCTGAGTGGAATGCTGTATTCCCAAGGTAATCACCATCTGGTTTTTCCACAGTGGGATTGTGTTGACGATGGTGGACTGAATCTTTTCGGCCATCTGGGTATCGTTATTTTGAATCATGCGGATCTGAGGTGCGGTCTGCATCGCAATCGTCCTGGTCAGATCCAGATCATGAAGTTTCTTCTCAAAACGGTTGCAAAGCTCATCCAGGTCTCTGGCGGCCTGAGCATCTTCTGCCAGCCCACTGGCCTGAGCTTTTGCGTTAAGTGCCGTAACTTCCACTGTCCGTACCTGCTCCAGTTTTTTCTTTCCGGCCAGGATATACATGGTCAGCTCTTTGTAATAGGCAAGATTCATGTCATACATCTTATCCAGTACCGCAACGTCTTTTAATAAGGTGATCTGATGGCTTTCCAAAGCCTGACAGATCTTGGATATGCTGACCTCTGCCTTATCATATTTGGCCTTTAAGGCAGTCAGTTTATTGGAAGTTTTCTTAAATAAACCCAAGAAGCCCTTCTCTTCCTCCTCAGCATCAAATCCTTTCACTTCGGTAACCACAGATGCCAGCAAGTCACCGATCTCCCCCATATCTTTGCCGCGTACATTCTCTAATGTGCGCTCGGAAAAATCAGCCATCTTTTTCTGGGTGCCTGCGCCATACTCCAGAATGCCCTTGGCATTGTGAATATCGATCTTTTCCACGAACTGATCCACAAGTTGTTTCTCTTCCGAGGAAAGCATGGAATCATCCATGGCAGAGCCGGTCTGTAAATCATTGGAAACGGCAGGCACTTCAGGTGATGGTGATGGAGTCAGCGGTTCGCCAAAGCTTAAAGTTGGTGCCGCAGTGAAATCCTTAAATTCTTCGCTCATAATATGTTCTCCTTTAGATCTGTCAATGTAACTTTTAATTTGTATTATCTGCTTTATGATTGATATCTGATTTGGTAAGGCCTTCCTGAGCCAGCATGGTCTGCAGCACGGAGATATCCGAGGAGATATCCCAGGCCTGAGTCTGGAATAAGTCATTCAATAGTGTTTCAAAGGCATTATTGATTGTGTCCAGAGTGACTTCGATTTCCTTTTGTGTGGTGATGACATTCTCGGTCCGCACAGGCTGGCGTTCAAATTCCAGATAAGCATTGATTAATTTCCAGGTAGTTGGAAGATAATAGTTCATGAATCTCTGCAACTCCGCCGCTTTTCTGGGCTGCTTTTTCACCTCGGCCAGAATACGGGTGATGACAACTTCCAAACGGGCCAGTTTCTGGGAAATCACCTCTCCCGGAAGCTCATCATTGGCCTGATGGATCTTAGTGATGTAATCTTCACTTTCCTTTATAACCGCCATGAATTCCGGAGTGATGCCGGCATCTGCCATGGCCTGTTCCTCTTCCTTCTGGGCCTTTTGGGATTCCAGGGACTGAAGATATTGCTGGTACACAGCGTCGTTCAGCATCAGGCAGGACTGCTGATGATCCAGATGAGCCTGATGGAACATGCGGCGATCGATCATATCCTGCAGATCCTGAATCAGGAACTTTTTGGAGCGGCCGGTGCCCTTTTCCAGATCATTCAGCTCCACATAGGATTTGCCGCCGATTACACTGCAGTATTGACGGAAACGCTTAAGCCGTGACAGTACTTTGGTGCCGGAGATGCCCAGAACCAATCCGCCTGCAAACAGTAAAAATACCATAACCAGAGCGATGGTGGTGCCCAAATTTAATATCCCAAAGAGAGCCAGGATAATCAGGACCAGGGCGGATATACCACCTATTCCGGCCATGCTGAATCCCAGAAACGCCTTGATGCTTCCGGAAATCTGCCCCTTGGGGGACTTCGCATAAATCCTGGAAGGGGTCTGCTTCTGCAAGGGCTGTGTTCTTAAGGGGCCACTTCGCGGGTTGGGCTGGTAGGGATGGCCACTAAAGCGGTTGCTGTAGTTATTGAGATTCGCCACCGTCTTGTTAACTCCATCCAGTGCCTGGTTTATGGTTTTATTTATTGTTTTATTAAGTTCCTTAAAATTCTGGGAATTGATGGCGTCATCCACAAGATGACTGATGTTGTTACCCAGATCGTTAAAATCAAAATTGTCCATGTTATTCCTCTATCTTAGGCTTTTTCAGTTCGTTGAATCGTTAAATTCTTATGTATGTTATTCTATATGAAAATCGAGGAAAATGCAATGATATATATAGGTAGGGGGACAAATACTTGCGTGATGAGTTTAAACTATGATATTATCATTAAAAGATAGAGTTTCCGGCGATTGGCAGAGCCAGATGGAAAAACTGGCCGTTAAGGGTATGCAGCTGCCACACTTTTGAAGGAGAAAAGAGGCGGATATGGACAGCCATAATTTTTTACTGAAGATACAGTCATCTTATAACCAATTTACAAAAGCAGAAAAAAAGGTGGCGGACTATATACTAAGGGAGCCGAAACAGGTCCTTTTGCTGTCCATCTCGGATCTGGCGGATGCCTGTGATGTGGGAGATACCAGCGTTTACCGTTTCTGCCGCACCCTGGGATTAAAGGGATATCAGGAATTCAAGATGAAATTATCCCTGAGTCAGGGGGCCAAGGATACGGAGTTGAGATATCATACCGACTTGAAGGGAAGGCAGGAGATAGCGGGGGACTTTGCGGAGAAGACTTTTCACCAGCATATTGATGCAATCCGCGAAACGTATATGCTGTTGGACAGAGAGCAATTCAGCAAAACGTTAGAGCTGTTGAAGCAGGCCAGAAGGGTGTTTTTCTTTGGGATTGGAGACAGCCTTCTGACGGCGGAAGAGGCTAGGAATAAATTTTTACGAATAACGGGAAAAGTGGTCTGTATTACGGATCCACACATGCAGGCGATGGCCGCAGCCACGATGACGGAGGAGGATATGATATTTATTATATCGTATTCAGGTGCCACAAAGGACAATATACAGGTGGTGAAAGCGGCGAAGGCAGGAGGTGCCAGGATCGCCTGCATTACGCATTTTCACAAATCACCACTGACCAGATATGCGGATGCCGTATTGCTTTGCGGTGCCGATGAAGGAGTTTTGGACGGTGGCTCATTGAAGGCAAAAGGCGGTCAGTTGTATCTGATTGATTTACTATATCAGAAGTATTATGAACAAAATTATGAGGAATGTAAGCGAAACAACGAAAAGACAGCGGAGTCTGTCGTTGAAAAGTTGTATTAATTCCCTTGTTGGACTAAGAAATGGAGGCATAGAATGGGTAGAGGAGAAACAAGAGTAGTGAAGATAGGGGATCGTGTGATTGGCGGAGGAAATCCTGTGTTAATCCAATCCATGACCAATACGAAAACCGAGGATGTACAAGCTACAACCGCCCAGATTCAGGCTTTGACCAATGCGGGCTGCGATATTATCCGGTGTGCGGTGCCTAACATGGAGGCTGCAAAGGCGTTGGAAGAGATCAAAAAGCAGATTACTATTCCCCTGGTAGCGGATATCCACTTTGACTATAAGCTGGCCATAGCGTCCATGGAACATGGGGCTGACAAGATAAGGATTAACCCTGGAAATATAGGCAGCAGGGAACGGATTCAGGCCGTTGTGGACGTGGCAAGGGATCGGAATATTCCCATCCGTGTCGGGGTGAACAGCGGATCGCTGGAGAAAGAGCTGGTTGCCAGGTACCATGGGGTTACGGCGGAAGGACTTGTGGAGAGCGCTCTGGACAAGGTGAAGATTATCGAGGACTTGGGTTATGAAAACCTTGTGATCAGTATCAAGTCATCCGATGTTATGATGTGTGCAAGAGCCCATGAATTAATTGCCCAAAAGACAGATTATCCTCTGCATGTGGGAATTACCGAGTCGGGGACAGTATATTCAGGAAATATCAAATCGGCTTTGGGGCTGGGCATCATCATGTATCAGGGTATTGGCGATACCATCCGTGTATCCCTGACCGGTGATCCACTGGAAGAAGTGAAATCCGCCAAACTCATATTGAAGACGTTGGGGATGCGCAAGGGTGGAATCGAGGTGGTATCCTGTCCAACCTGCGGCAGAACCCAGATAAATTTGATTGAGCTTGCCAATCAGGTGGAAACCATGGTTCAGGATATTCCCTTGGATCTTAAAGTTGCGGTGATGGGCTGCGTGGTCAACGGGCCTGGAGAGGCGAAGGAGGCCGATATCGGCATTGCCGGCGGCAAAGGGGAAGGATTGTTGATCAAGAAGGGCGAAATCGTTAAGAAAGTCAAGGAAACAGAATTACTATCCTGTTTGAGAGAGGAATTATTGAACTGGGAGAAATAAAAGTGCATAAGTCATATAGAAACTGTGTGCGTCATCGATTAGAAGTAGGAAGTAGGAATGAATAAAGAGTTTATGGATGTTTTTCCGGGTCTCCAGATTTCAGGAGAGCTGGCGGATTTATTGGAGCTGGTTCAGGTAACCAGAGTGGGAATCACCAAAAAGAAGGATCTGCTGAGGGTTTATCTGGTCAGCAGCCAATGGATTCATAAAAAGCATATATTTGCCCTGGAACAGGCAATTAAAAATCAATTTTTCCAGAATGTGGAGATTCAGATTAAGATCATTGAAAAGTTTCAGCTCTCCAGACAGTATACGCCGGAAAATCTGCTCGAAGTATACCATGGCAGTATTATGACGGAATTGAGGGAATACAGTGTATTTCTCTGTAACCTGTTCCAGACGGCCACCATATCATTTCCTGAGGTCGAGGTGATGAGTCTGGAACTGGTGGATTCGGTGATTGCCCATGAGCGGGAAGAGGAACTTCTGCAGATTCTGGAGAAGATTTTCTGCGAGCGCTGTGGTCTGAATCTGAAGATACATACCGGTTATAAAAAGCAGGAACTGAGCCGTGCCAAGGAAAAGAGTGAATTGAAGATCCAACAGCAGGTACGCCATGTGATGGAACGCACCCAGATTGGGGAACACCTGGAGAAGAAGGCCGGGAAGAAAGAAGGAAAAACACAGTTTCAATCCCAGGGGGATGATAAGAAGTCCAAAAAACCATCTAATCCTGACCTGATCTATGGAAAGGATTTCGAGGATGAAAGTATAACCATCTCCTCCATCGAGGGAGAGATTGGGGAAGTCGCAATCCGGGGAATGGTACAGGCATTTGATATGCGGGAAATCAGGAATGAGCGGACTATTTTAATCTTTCAGGTTACTGATTTCACCGACACCATCACCATAAAAATCTTCGTGAGAAATGAGCAGGTACCGGAGCTTAAGCCTGCGCTTAAGGAAGGGACCTTCATAAAACTGAAGGGTAAGACGGTGATCGATACCTTTGACCACGATCTGACCATTGCTTCGGTCTGGGGAATTAAGAAAATCCGTGATTTCCGGCAGAGCAGAAGCGATAACTCACCCATGAAGAGGGTGGAGCTTCACTGCCATACCAAGATGAGTGATATGGACGGGGTGACCGATGCCGGAACCTTGGTTAAGCGGGCCTATGAATGGGGGCATCCAGCCATTGCCATCACAGATCATGGTGTGGTGCAGGCATTTCCGGAGGCCAACCATGCCATGGAGGATATCGATGGCAAGTTTAGAAACAAATACAAAGAAGAACATCCCGATGCCACAAAAGAGGAGTTGAAGCAAGTCAGCGCTCCCTTTAAGGTTATCTATGGGGTGGAAGCCTATCTGGTGGATGACCTGAAGGGGATTGTGGTCAACAGTAAGAAGCAGTCCCTGGATCATCCCTATGTGGTTTTCGACCTGGAGACCACCGGATTCTCCCCAATTGTGGATAGGATCATAGAGATTGGCGGGGTACGTGTGGAAAATGGTCAGATTACCAAGCGTTTTTCCAGCTTTGTGAATCCTCAGGTGCCGATTCCATTTAAGATTGAGAACCTGACGGGAATCAATGACGGTATGGTGGTGGATGCACCACTGATTGAGACCGTGCTGCCAGAGTTCCTTGAATTCTGTGAAGGTGCGGTTATGGTGGCCCACAATGCAGGGTTCGATATGAGTTTTATCGAGCAGAACAGTGAACGTCAGGGCATCCAGAAGGAGTTTACCGTAGTGGATACGGTTGCCATGGCCCGTTTCCTGCTTCCGGGGCTGAACCGGTTTAAGCTGGATACGGTGGCAAAGGCCGTAGGAGTACCTTTGAATAATCATCACCGGGCGGTGGATGATGCGGCCTGTACGGCGGATATCTTCGTTCGCTTTGTGAAAATGCTCCGTGACCGCGGAATCGAAGATCTGGATGCATTGAACGAGCAGGGAAGTATCTCTGAGAATACCATAAAGAAGATGCCTACCTATCATGCCATCATACTGGCCGCCAATGAGGTTGGCAGAGTAAATCTTTACCGGCTGATTTCTGAGACTCATCTGAAGTATTATAACCGGAGGCCCAGATTGTCTAAAAGTCTGTATCAAAAGTATCAGGAAGGCCTGATTATCGGTTCTGCCTGCGAAGCAGGAGAAGTGTATCAGGCGATCGTAAGAGGAGCACCGGAACAGGAGCTTACCAGGCTGGTGGATTTCTATGATTATCTGGAGATTCAGCCACTGGGCAATAACGCATTTATGATCAGGAAAGAGGATATTTCGGCGGTCAACAGCGAAGAAGACTTAAAGGAAATTAACCGGAAGATCGTAAGGTTGGGGGAAAAGTTCAACAAGCCGGTGGTGGCAACCTGTGACGTTCACTTCATAGAACCACAGGATGAGGTTTACCGCAGGATTATTATGGCAGGAAAGGGATTTTCTGATGCGGACGACCAGGCACCGCTTTATCTGAGAACTACCGATGAGATGTTGGAAGAGTTTTCTTATCTGGGTTCGGAAAAGGCGGAAGAGGTGGTTATCACCAATACCCAGAAGATTGCCGATATGGTGGATAAGATATCACCGATTCGGGCAGGTAAATTCCCACCAATCATCGAGAACTCGGATCAGAGTCTCCGTGAGATCTGTTATGACAAGGCACATGAACTCTATGGGGAAGAACTTCCCGAGATTGTTGAGACACGTCTGGAGAGGGAGCTGAATTCCATCATATCCAATGGATATGCCGTGATGTATATCATCGCTCAGAAGTTGGTGTGGAAGTCCAATGAGGATGGTTATCTGGTGGGATCCCGTGGATCCGTAGGATCTTCCTTCGTGGCCACCATGTCCGGAATCACAGAGGTAAATCCCTTAAGCCCACACTATCTGTGTGGAGAGTGTCATTATGTGGATTTTGATTCCGAGGAAGTGAAGGAGTATACGGGACGTGCCGGCTGTGATATGCCCGATAAGAAATGCCCGAAATGCGGGGCGCAGCTGCAGAAGATGGGATTTGATATACCATTTGAGACCTTCCTTGGGTTTAAGGGGAATAAAGAGCCTGATATCGATCTGAACTTTTCGGGTGAATATCAAAGTAAGGCTCATAAGTATACCGAGGTTATCTTCGGCGCAGGGCAGACCTTCCGTGCGGGAACCATCGGTACCCTGGCGGAGAAGACGGCCTTTGGTTATGTGAAGAACTATTATGAGGAACGGGGAACCCGCAAACGAAATTGTGAGATCGATCGTATCGTTAAGGGGTGTACCGGAATCCGACGTACCACGGGACAGCATCCAGGAGGTATCATCGTGCTGCCGTTCGGTGAGGATATCAATTCATTTACCCCGGTACAACATCCGGCCAATGACAATAACACCGATATTATCACCACACACTTTGACTATCACTCCATCGATGCCAACCTGCTGAAACTGGATATTCTGGGACACGACGATCCTACGATGATCCGTATGTTGGAGGATCTGACCGGGTTTGATGCTCAGGAGGTTCCACTGGATGAGCCCCATGTAATGTCTCTGTTTAAGAGTACGGAGGCCTTGGGAATCCGGCCGGATGATATCAGGGGCTGCCCTCTGGGGTGTCTGGGAATCCCTGAGTTTGGCACGGAGTTCGTTATCCAGATGCTTTTGGATACCAAACCTCAGTCATTTTCAGATTTGATTCGTATTTCAGGGCTTTCCCATGGTACCGACGTGTGGCTGGGGAATGCGCAGACCTTGATTGAAGAGGGCAATGCCACCATTTCCACGGCAATCTGTACCCGTGATGATATCATGATTTACCTGATCAACAAGGGGTTGGATAGTGAGGAATCCTTTACTATCATGGAGAGCGTGCGTAAGGGAAAAGGACTGAAACCGGAATGGGAAGCCGAAATGAAAAAGCACGATGTGCCCGATTGGTATATCTGGTCTTGTAAGAAGATTAAATACATGTTTCCGAAAGCCCATGCGGCGGCATATGTTATGATGGCTTATCGCATAGCTTATTATAAGATATTTTATCCTCTTGCCTATTATGCTGCCTACTTTTCCATCCGTGCTTCGGCATTCTCCTATGAGCTGATGTGTCTGGGACAGGATCGTCTGGAGTATTATATGAATGATTATGAGAAGCGGAAGGATGTTTTAAGTAAGAAGGAGCAGGATACTTACAAGGATATGAAGGTTGTACAGGAAATGTACGCCAGGGGTTTTGAATTTGAGCAGGTGGATCTGTACAGCGCACAGGCACATCGGTTCCAGATTGTGGACAATAAGCTGATGCCGGCTCTGGATACTATAGAAGGACTGGGAGATAAGGCGGCGGATGCGGTGGTACTTGCGGCTCGTGACGGAATATTCCTGTCCAAGGATGATTTCCGGAACAGAACCAAGGTCAGCAAGACGGTAATAGACTTGATGGATGATATGGGAATTTTTGGAGATATTCCGGAGTCCAATCAGATTTCGCTGTTTGACTTTGCTAGTAACAGCTAATCAAGGTATAGAAAAGGGGTAGAATAAATATTATAATTATTGGGAGGGAATACAATATGAACGAAGAACTGGAGCTGCGTTATCTGCAGCGCCTGGCGGAGCTTTATCCTACCATAGCCAAGGCATCTACGGAAATCATCAATCTGCAGTCCATACTCAACCTGCCTAAAGGGACAGAGCATTTCATAACGGATCTGCATGGGGAATATGAATCATTTTCCCATGTATTAAAGAATGGATCCGGGGCGGTGAAGAAGAAGATTGATGATGTGTTTGGCCATACCCTTGGGGTGTCTGAGAAAAAGGGTCTTGCCACGCTGATTTACTATCCGCGGGAGAAGATGGATCTGATTAAGAAGAAGGAAAAGCACATGGAGGACTGGTACCGCATTACCTTGTATCGCCTGATTGAGGTTTGCAAGCGGGTGGCCTCTAAGTATACCAGATCCAAGGTCCGCAAGGCACTGCCTAAGGAGTTTGCCTATGTGATTGAAGAGTTGATCACCGAGAAATCAGAGGTTTTGGACAAGGAAGCCTACTATGATGCAATCGTGGATACAATCATCAACATCGGCAGGGCGGAGGAGTTTATCGTGGCCTTGTCCGAGTTGATTCAGCGGTTGGTTATCGATCATCTTCATATACTTGGGGATATCTTCGACAGAGGACCCAGCCCGGATAATATTATGGATAAGCTGATGGAGTATCATTCTCTGGATATTCAGTGGGGAAACCATGATGTGGTCTGGATGGGGGCGGCTGCCGGGCAGCAGGCTTGTATCGCCACGGTTCTTCGAAACAGCGCCAGATATGGAAATCTGGATATTCTGGAAGAGGGGTATGGAATTAACCTGCTTCCGCTGGCCACATTTGCCATGGAGGCCTATAAGGACGATCCCTGCCAGGTGTTTGAGATTAAGGGAAGCCATTCTTATACAACGGCCGAGACGGCCATGAATATGAAGATGCATAAGGCCATTGCCATCATACAGTTTAAGTTGGAAGGACAGGTGATAGCCAAGCGCAAAAGCTTCCACATGGAAGACCGGCGTCTATTGGATAAAATAGACTATGAAAATGGTACCATTGAATGGTATGGGAAGAGTTACAAGCTATTGGATGTTAATTTCCCCACGATTGATCCGAAGAATCCTTATCGTCTGACGGAGGAAGAGCGGAATGTGATGGAGCGGCTGGAAATGGCTTTTCAACAGTGTGAAAAGTTGCAGCGCCATATGCAGCTTCTTCTGAATAAGGGGAATATCTACAAGGTTTTCAATAACAACCTGTTATATCATGGCTGTATGCCCCTGGATAAGCACGGGAATTTCAGAAAAGTGAATATCTATGGAAAGACCTATTGCGGCAAGAAGCTGTATGACGTGCTGGAGAAATATGTGCGTAAAGCCTTCTTCGCCATTGATGAGGTGGAAAAGGAGAAGGGGAAGGATATGCTATGGTATATCTGGATCCATCCGGATTCCCCCCTCTTCGGCAAGGATAAGATGGCCACCTTTGAGCGGTATTTCCTGGCGGAAAAGGAGACTCATGTGGAGGTGAAGAATCCTTATTACCGCCTGCAAAACGATGAGAAAACCATGAATAAGGTGTTGGCGGAATTCGGCCTCGGAGAAGATGCTATCATCGTCAACGGTCATGTGCCCGTATTGCATAAGACGGGAGAAAGTCCTGTGAAATGTGGAGGGAAGGTGCTGGTTATCGACGGTGGATTTTCCAGGGCTTATCAGAAAAAGACGGGAATTGCAGGATATACCTTGATTTATAATTCTTATGGCATGCTGCTGGTGGCACATGAACCTTTCTGTTCCACCGAGGAAGCAATCAGCAAGGAGACGGATATTCATTCCGATCAGATTATGGTCAAGATGGCACCCAGAAGGATGTTGGTGGGGGATACGGATACAGGTGTCGCGCTGAAGGAGCGTATCGGCGAATTGTTACAGCTGCTGGGAGCATACCGAAGCGGATTGATTATAGAGAAATGATTCAGCGGATTGAATAGTAAAAATAATATGGTACAGTTGCAAAATGAATCATTTTGTACTGTACCATATTTTTTTCTTTTACCTAATCCCGTATTACTTTGGGCGGGCCCAGCCTGCGTTTTTTATATAGATAGTAACTAATAAACAAGATCGATGTCAGAACCCAGGTCAACGGATAGTTAAAAAGCAGGGTTTCTATAGAGGGGCTTATCGGAACGATGAACAAGATCCAGGCAATCCTCAGAAGGCAGACCCCAAAAAGTGTGAGCAGCATAGGGATGATTACATCACTGATGCCCCGAAGTGCACCCGACAGCACTTCAATAAATATGAATATTACATAGCAAGGCGTGATGAGTTCCAGCATCCTGGAGCCGATACGGATAACTTCTGCATCCGTTGTGAAGATACGGAACAGCGGGACGCGCAAAAACATCAGGAATAAAGTTAACAGTACGGAAACCACAAAGTCCATGCCCAGACAGATACGGACGCTTTTCTTGATTCTGTCATACTTACCTGCACCGTAGTTCTGACCTACAAACGTGGTGATGGAAACACCGAAAGCACTGCTGACCATCCAGAAGATGGCATCCAGCTTTCCGTATGCAGCCCAGGCGGCAGTGGTGTCTGTACCATATGCATTGATCGCAGCCTGAATGAGGATGTTGGACAGGCTGTACATGGTGGACTGGAATCCGCCGGGAAGCCCTATGTATAGCTGAGAACGAAGCACTTGACCGTGAAAACGGATTTTACGTAAATTAAGCTTATAGATATCTGTGGACTTCATCAATGCTCGTGTAATTAGTACGGCACTGACTGCCTGAGCAATTACGGTAGCGATTGCAACGCCCTTTACACCCAGTCCGAAGACCAGAACCATAATCAGATCCAATACGATATTCAACAGGCAGCAGATTATCAGATAGTACAGCGGCCTCTTGGAATCGCCCAGGGCGCGTAGAATGCTGGCCCCGATATTGTATATGAATACGAAGACTATTCCGCCAAAGTAAATCCGCATATATACCGTGGATTCTGCCAACAGCTCTTGAGGGGTGTTCATCATCTCCAACATCACCGGAGAAAGCCAGATGCCAAGAATTGTCATCAAGACGCTGCCCACCAGCGAGAATGCATAGGCGGTATGTAGACTGTCATTCAGGCCTTTGGCATCTCTCGCTCCATAAAATTGAGAAATAATAACCCCTGCACCCGCAGTCAGTCCCGTGAAGAAGCCCACCACCAGATTGATAATCTGTCCAGCGGAGCCGCCCACGCTGGCCAGAGCTTCTTTCCCAACGAACCGGCCTACGACGATTGCGTCAATGGTATTGTAAAACTGTTGGAAAAAGGTTCCCAGCAGGATGGGAAAGAAAAAGATAAGAAGCTGTTTCCAGATGACTCCGTCTATGATTTGACGGCCTGCATGCTCGTTATTTGTCATAAGTATATCCCCCTGATATCATAAAATGATGTTGGGGTCAAAAGGTATTTTGCCCCCATGATACTACGGATTGTTCCGCACAATCCTAAAACATTCGAAATCCGCCCTATTTGGGCTACTTTCTCATGTTTTGCGGGTCCCAAACTCATGCTTTTTCATGAAAGCATGAAACGCATGACCTTTTGACCCTGGTATCATAAAATGAGAGTGATGAAATCTCCATAATTCTGGAGAAACTTCACTAATTATATCAGCATCAAATAAAAAGAACAATATAAAATATGAAAAGAATAATGCGAAGAAAGAATTACTTAAAAATTGTCATCCCAGAGTGAAATTCTCTTTGGAATATAACAGATAACAATTAATTGTTAAGAGTTATGGCAAGGAGTATCATCTTGTTAGAAAAGATGTTATAATGGGATGATTTTTGATTTCATACCATTAGTGGTGAGGTTACTTAAAAGGATTTGGTCGAAGGGTAGTTGTTGAGAATGGTGGAGAATAATGAGTGAATTTACAAACTTAAAAAGTAAGCTGCTTACTGAACAGGTGCAGGAACAGATTTATCAATATATATTGAACACTCCGGTTCATGTGGGGAGCAAGCTGCCCAATGAATTTGAACTGGGGGAACGTTTCGGGGTGGGTAGAAGCACCATAAGAGAAGCGGTTAAACATCTTGTGTCCAGAGGTATCCTGGAGGTGAGGCGCGGGTCTGGCACCTATGTGATAAGCAGTACGCCGGCCGATCTGGATCCCTTAGGCCTAAGGGATATGGAAGATAAGATGTCCCTGGCGCTGGAACTGGTTGACGTCCGCATGATGCTGGAACCCCAAATCGCAGAGATGGCTGCTCTACATGCATCGGAGGAGGATGTGAAAAGGCTTCATAAACTCTGTGACAAGGTGGAAGAAAAAATCAGAAATGGGGAAAATTATATCGATGAAGATATCGCATTTCACACCTGTGTGGCAGAATGTTCCCAAAACAGAGTGGTGCAGCAGTTGATTCCAATTATAGATACCGCAGTTCTGATGTTCGTCAATGTCACACATAAAGAACTGCAGCAGGAAACGGTCCTGACCCATAGGGCGGTGACCGAAGCGATTGCAGAAGGAGACTCCATGGGAGCTAAGGCCGCCATGATGATGCATCTTACCTTTAACAGGGATGCGATTAAAAGAAAACGGAAGAATTCTAATTCCGATAGTTAGTCCAGAACATATCTTATTCGGTTATATAGCTCCAAAGTCGTCAAAACATCTGATGACTTTGGAGCTTTTGGGTTTGCAGATCATGATTAAAAAGACTTTAATTAAAGAAAATTGGAGAGTTTTTATATAAAATTCATAACAAATGCGGTCAAAAGTCTACAAAAAGTAAAAATGGTCTGAAACGACTTGATATCAAAATATTCAGATGATATGATAAAAACAATAAGACATCAGATGTATGAAAGAAAATTATGTAAATCAGTATCCCGGTACCTGGGAGGACTAAAGTCAGATTGCCAGGATGGGATGATACAGAAATGGAGGATGGGGTATGGAATTGAACAGTCAGCGGGTCAGGGCTCTGGCGCCTGAAAATGATCCTTTGAAGATGGGAATGGGATGGACTGTGGAGGACTTGGAAAAGCCTCAGATTATGGTGGAGAGCACCTTCGGGGACAGCCATCCGGGCAGCGCTCATCTGGATACACTTGTCAATGAAGCAGTCAGGGGAATTACCGATACAGGAGGAAAGGGTGCCAGGTACTTTACCACGGATATCTGTGATGGAATCGCCCAGGGACATGATGGTATTAATTATTCATTGGCCCACCGGGAAATGATTACGAACATGATCGAAATCCATGGAAACTCCACCGGTTTTGACGGCGGTATCTTTGTAGCAAGCTGTGACAAATCTGTTCCGGCCTGCCTGATGGGGCTTTCGAGACTTAATATGCCCTCTATCGTCGTGACCGGCGGTGTGATGGATGCAGGCCCTGATCTTCTGACACTGGAGCAGATCGGCACCTATTCCGCCATGCGCCAAAGAGGAGAAATCACAGAAGAAAAATTAACCTACTATAAGCACCATGCCTGTCCTTCCTGCGGCGCCTGCTCCTTTATGGGGACGGCTTCCACCATGCAGATTATGGCGGAGGCCTTGGGGCTGATGCTGCCCGGATCCGCCTTGATGCCGGCCACCTGCGAGGATCTGAAGACAATGGCATATCAGGCAGGATGTCAGGTGACGGAACTGGTGAAAAAGGGCATCAAGGTAAGTGATATCGTGACCATGAAGTCCTTTGAAAATGCTATTATGGTACATGCGGCAATCTCAGGTTCCACCAATTCATTGCTTCATATTCCGGCCATGGCTCATGAACTCGGATTGGAGATTGATGCAGATACCTTTGACCGGATGCACAGAGGGGCTCATTATCTGCTGGATATCAGGCCATCGGGCAAGTGGCCTGCACAGTTCTTCTACTATGCAGGAGGCGTACCTGCAGTTATGGAAGAAATCAAGTCCATGCTTCATCTGGACGTTCTGACCGTCACTGGTAAGACCTTGGGAGAAAATCTGGAGGATCTGAAAACCAACGGATTTTATGAGAAATGCGAAGGCTATCTGAAGAAGTGGGGAATCAAACGAACAGACGTAATACGTACCTTTGATAACCCCATCGGCACCGATGGAACCGTGGGTATCTTAAGAGGAAACCTGGCTCCCGAAGGCGCCGTCGTAAAACACTCCGCCGTGCCAAAAGAGATGTTCCAGGCAGTCTTAAAGGCAAAGCCCTTTGACTGTGAGGAAGATGCCATCGCCGCGATAATCTCTAAAAAAGTCAAGCCTCAAGATGCGATGTTCATCCGATATGAAGGCCCCAAAGGCTCCGGAATGCCAGAGATGTTCTACACCACCGAGGCTATTTCTTCCGACCCGGAGTTGGGCAGCAGTATTGCCCTGCTTACGGATGGCAGATTCTCAGGTGCTTCCAGGGGCCCGGCCATTGGCCATATTTCACCGGAAGCAGCGGTGGGAGGACCGATTGCGCTGGTGGAAGAGGATGATTTAATCAGGATCGACATCCCGGCACGTTCCCTGGATATCATAGGTGTCAAGGGGAAGGAGCTGCCTAAAGAGGAGATCGATAAAATTCTGGAAGAAAGAAAAAAGACCTGGAAACCCAAGGAAGAAAAGTACAAGAGCGGCGTTTTGAAGTTATATTCCCAACATGCCGTATCGCCGATGAAGGGCGGATATATGGACTGTAATGGCCCAAATAATTAATAGTCATAAGGCCAGAAGATTGGCCAATCGGAATAGAAATATACAGTTATTTTAAATTAATTAACTAGAGAAGAAGGAATCTAAATCCCGGAGCAAAATGCTCCGGGATTTTTGAGTTTCCCCCGGATGTGACTTAAAAATATTACACTTTTCTACAAATTCCTGCAATATTATAAAAAATATTACACATTTTGGAAAAAATCCAACATGGATGTTGCCCCCTAAAAAGCTTAAAATAAGCTCAGAAAACAAAAGGAGGCTAGGAGATTAGACATGAAAAAAGTTAAATGTTTCAGTGATGTTCACTACAGTATCGGTAAGATTGATAAGAAGCTGTATTCCTCTTTCACAGAGCATCTGGGGAGAAGCATCTACACAGGTATCTATGAACCGGGACACCCGGATGCGGACGAGGATGGATACCGTAAAGATGTGATGGAACTGGTCCAGGAGCTGGATGTACCGGTGATTCGTTATCCGGGCGGCAACTTCGTATCCTGCTATGACTGGCATGATGGAATCGGCCCCAAGGAAGACCGTCCCCGCCGTATGGAATATGCCTGGTCCAGTATCGAGACCAATGAATTCGGCATCGATGAATTCTGCCGCTGGGCGAAAAAGGTAGGCGTGGAGCCCATGATTGCCGTGAACCTGGGAACCGGAAGCATCAAGGATGCCGGTGATCTGGTAGAATACTGCAACCATCCGGGCGGAACCTACTGGAGCGACTTAAGAATAAAGAACGGAAGCCCGGAACCTTATAATATTAAATACTGGTGCCTTGGAAATGAAATGGAAGGCAGCTGGCAGGCCGGTCATCTCTCAGCCGAGGATTATACGAAAAAGGCATTGGAAGCCGCTAAAATCATGCGTTGGGTGGATCCGTCCATCAAGCTGGTGGCCTGCGGAAGTAGTTATGAGATGCTGCCCACCTATCTGGAGTGGGACAGAACCATGTTGACGGAGTTGTATGATCATGTGGATTACCTTTCCACCCATAACTACACCATGAATTCCGGTCAGGGAACCACGGACTTCCTGGCATCCTACAAACAACTGGATAATCATATCAAAAACAGCGCCAGTGTCATCGAATACGTAAAGGCAAAGAATCATTTTACAAAAGATATGAAAATCTGCCTTGACGAATGGAATGTATGGAATTTCCAGGATATCGTGCTGGATTCACTGGATGATCTCCAGGGTCTAAATACCTTCGTGATGACCTCGGCGGATAAATGGGAGGTTGCCCCTCCGATTCTTCAGGAGAAGTACAGCCTTTTGGACGCGGTTGTGGTAGGTGGACTGGGGATCACCCTGTTGAATAACGTGGATGTTGTGGAAATAGCCTGTTTGGCACAGTTGATTAATGTAATCGCTCCAATCACAACCGTCAAAGACGGCGGCATCTTCAAACAGGCAATCTATCATCCTTTCCATATGCTGAGTAAATATGGCCATGGAACTACGATGAAGGCTTCGGTTGATGCTCCTCTTTATCAGAGTGCTTATGGAGAACTGCCTATCGTGGAACCGGCTGTGGTCTATGATGAGGAAAGCGGAGAGGTTCGGATTTTCGCCTTAAACTGCGACCAGGCAGAAGGGGTTGAATTCACCATGGAACTTCAGGGTTACGGAAAGAAAAAGATTAAGAAACATTTGGTACTTGCAGGTGATGACTATGAAGTGATAAATACCCTGGAGAATCCGGATCAGGTGGAGATGAGGGCGTGTGAGATTCAAGATGAAGATTCTCTTAGCGTTGTTCTGCCGAAAATGTCATGGAATGTCATTATCCTTGGATGATGGAAAGGCAGATGGAGGTGGCAGATTCTTTGAGTGTTATACTAAAAATTAAAAACATATCAAAAAACTTCGGTCTGACTCAGGCGTTAAAAGAAGTGTCAGCGGACATTGAGCAGGGCGAAGTGATAGGGTTGATCGGTGAAAATGGTTCTGGAAAATCAACGCTTTCCTCCATCGTTTCCGGAGTCTATCCAGCTTCGGAAGGAGAACTGGAGCTGGAAGGGAAACCCTATAAGCCCACGGATACAATGGATGCGCAAAAACATGGGATCAGCATGATCGCTCAGGAGATGGGAACGCTTCCCGGCATTAAAGTTGCGGATAATATCTTTCTGGGAAAGGAGCAGCTTTTTACGAAAGCAGGAGTTGTGAACAGGAAGAAGATGTACAGCGAAGCCCGAAAAGCCATGGAAAAAATCGGCATCGAAGGTATCAATCCCGAAGATCCCATCGTAAAGTACAGTCTGGAAGAGCGCAAGCTGATCGAAGTTGTAAGAGCACTATATTCCAATCCCAATATTTTTATAGTGGATGAGACCACTACGGCATTGTCCCAGAGGGGAAGGAATATCATCTACAAAATCATTCGCCAGTTCCAGAAGGAGAATAAGACGGTCTTGTTTATTTCCCATGATCTGGAGGAGTTGATGGAGGTCTGCAGCAAGCTCATTATCTTAAGAGATGGTGTTTATATCACCCAGCTCGAAAAGGAAGAGTTTGATGAGGAGCGGATTAAAGAATTGATGGTGGGAAGAAAGCTGACCGGAGATTATTACCGTAGCGATTATGATGGAAGCTTTGGCAAAGAAGTTGTCCTTTCAGCCGAGAACCTCTATGTGGGTACCAGTCTAAAGGGCGTGTCTCTGGAGCTTCACAAAGGAGAGATCCTTGGAATCGGCGGCCTGACAGACTGTGGGATGCATGAGCTGGGAAAAGCTTTATTCGGAAACGAGAAACCCCTTTATGGGAAAGTACGTCTCGGAAATGGAGAAGAGATTACCTCGGAGAAACAGGCGATTCAGCGCAAGATGGGCTATGTTTCGAAAAACAGGGATCAGGAAGCGCTGATACTTTCCGCAAGTATTCTGGAAAACACCGTTCTTCCCTCCCTGTCCAGGATTGGAAAAGCAGGGCTGATCTTAAAAGGGGAAGAGAAGAAGTTTACGGACCAGCAGGTTGAAAACCTTAGTATCAAATGCCGTGACATCACCCAGAGCGTGGGTGATCTAAGCGGTGGAAACAAACAAAAAGTCGTATTCGGGAAGTGGCTGGGAAACCAGTCGGAAATCTTTATTCTCGACTGTCCAACCAGAGGAATCGATATCGGCGTAAAGGCATTTATGTATCAGCTGATGTACCGTTTGAAAAAAGAGGGAAAATCCATTCTTATGATTTCCGAGGAATTGCCGGAACTGATCGGAATGAGTGACCGCATCTTAATCATGAAGGACGGGAAGGTCCAGGAGTCTTTCCAGCGGTCCGAGGAACTGAGCGAAGCGGTATTAATCAAGAAAATGGTTTAGGAGGGGAGAGGCTGTGAAGGATTTGGTAAAGACAAAACAAAGCGGCATCAGGAATGCGAATGAGATACTTCAGAAAGTTGTTCCCTTTCTAGGAATTATTTTGATGATTATCGTATTTCAGGTTTTTGGAGAAGGAAAGTTACTGACCAAAGGAAATATCAACAGTATCATTAACCAGACGGTATATGTGGCTATCATGGCATTTGGAGCGATTTTTGTATACTCCCATGGGGGAATGGATCTCTCCTATGGCGGTGTCATAGGATTCAGTGTGCTGATTTCCATCTTGGTGGCAAACACAGGAGTGCCGGTTGGAGTGGTTTTTCTTTCCAGTATTCTGGCGGCACTGGCATGGTTTCTGCTGAATGGGGTGGTTTCCGTATACCTGAAAGTATCTCCGTTTATCACATCCCTGTGTATTATGTATATGTGTCGTGGTATATTGAATACAGCATGTGCATCTCAGAAATACAGTATACCGGTGTATTTATTTGAGTATGATAACCTGACATTGAAACTATGCTTATTAGTTGGCGTATATGTTGTCTGCTATATTCTGTTTGAAAAGACCAGCATAGGAAAGGCCAATAAGGCCATTGGAGGCAATCCGGTGGCGGCGCAGCAGGCGGGTGTCAATGTGAGAAAAACCAGGATGATTGCTTATATCATCAGTGGTATTACGGTAGGAGTGGCCGCCTTTATACTGATGGCTCGTGCCGGAAGTGTGAGTACATCCACGGGACAGGGGCTAGAGATGAATGTAATCACAGCCCTGGTACTGGGAGGGGTTCCCCTTTCAGGAGGCTCCAGGGTAAAGATGGTCGGCGCCCTTGTGGGAAGTTTTTCCGTGATTCTGCTGCGGAACGGATTGATCATCATGGGTGTAAATGAGCGTGTAATTGAAGGAATTCAGGGTCTTGTTCTTTTGGTACTGGTATTTTTGACCTATGTTAAGAACAAAGACGGTATATTAGAATAGGAGGAGAAGAGATGAAGAAGGTAACAGCGATTATTCTGGCGATGGTGATGGTGTTCTCTATTGCGGGATGTGGAAAAAGTGAATCACCGGCCGCAAGCAGTTCAGGCGGTTCCGAAGATGCGAAGACGGATGAAGTATGGGCCGATCAGGCGGGAGCGGGAGAAACCTGCGGAGATCCCGACGGAAAGTATACATTTGGCGTGGTAATTCACACAACAACCGATTTTCTGTGTGCCAAATATAAAGACTACACCGATTATCTTGGAAAGGCATACGGGGTAAAATTCAACTATTATATCATCGAAAACTTTGCGGATGAAACGTATCTTTCCGCAATTGAAAATCTCTGTGCACAGGGTGTGGATGCCATCATCACCACAAACTTCTCTGGTACGGCGGTGCTTCAGGGCTTGAAGACCTGTGAAGAGAATGAGGTCTATCTTGGAGTTGGCTGGTCTCAGATTGATGAGAGCATCAAGGAGCAGGTTTATGCAAATGATTATTTTGTAGGCGGTTCCTACGAGGCCGATTATGAAGCAGGATATGAAATTGTGACAAGCTTAATCGATGGGGGCGCGAAAAATATCGCTGCAATCGGTTATGAACCTGGAATCACCTGCCATGACAGAAGATGGGAAGGTATGATGCAGGCATTTGAGGATCATCCAGAGGTTAAGAAGGCAGGCGAGTACAGAGGCCTGGAGTTTACTAAGGCTGTTGAGGATTTCCTGGCGGCTGACAGCACCATCGACGGTATCTCCATCACCCTATTGGGAATCGAATACTGCTCAGAGCCTATCAAATCAGCGGGAAGAGAAGGGGAAGTTAAGATCTCATTCTGTGACCTTTCCGAGAACTGCCAGGAAAGCCTGGACAGTGGTGAAACTATTTGTGCGATCGGTGGACAGTATGCAGATGCGGTATTCCCATTTGTACTTCTGTACAATGCACTGGAAGGTTCACCCATGGATAAGGTAGAGGTTCCCGTTAATTTCGTCGTATGTAAGTCCGGCGAAGAGTTTTCTAACTACATGACATATCTTCACGAGGATGGCGTATATGCCTGGACAACAGATGAGGTCGATTCCCTGATTAAATCCAAGAACAGTGATGCATCTTCTGAGACATTGTTGGAGATGGGCGCCGCTTATAGTATTGAGGACACGATGACAAGACATGCAAAATAATTGGGCGGTCCTGGAAAGGGGAAATGAATGAAAGCAAATTTCACCAATATTAAAAATGTGTGCAAAGTTCTATTGCTTCCGGTATTTGTATACCTCTTGTTCTTTATTTGCTCTGGTGGTACATTTGGAAAACCGGCAAGCATCATCATGAATCTGAAGCAGACATTGGCACCGACGCTGATTTCCTTTGCCATGTGTTCCAATATGCTGTGTAACCGCATGGATCTAAGTGCTGGAGCGGTGGTTATGCTGGCCGCGATGTTCGGTGCCAAGATGGTACATCTGTATGGGCTGGGGCTTGTGCCTTTCGCACTGATTGTAGTGGGTTCCGGATTGGTCCTTGGAATCATATCAGGCATTATGTACCGTCTCTTGAGAGTTCCGGCCATTGTGACCGCACTTGGTGTATGTATGGTTTATGAGACCCTGTCGAATCTGGCAAGTATCTCATGGGTGACGGCAATCAGCGGAGATATCACAACCTTTGGAAGATTCCCGTATTGTCTGATTATCTTTGCAGTGATGTTCCTGCTGTTTTACATAATCTTCAATTATACGAAATTTGGATATAATGTAAGAGCCTGTGCAAGTTCCCAGCAGATTGCAAAGAATTCTGGTGTGGATACCAAGAAAACGGCATTTCTCTGCTATGTTGTATCGGCATTGTTCCTGGGTGTCGCAGCCCTGCTGAAGATCTCCATTCAAGGATCCATCGATACGCCGATGTATATGTCCAGCACTAATATTATATTTAACTGTATGTTGGGAATCTATGTGGGACTGGCGCTGGAGCAGTATTGTAACCTTCTGATTGGAATCTTTATCGGAAACTTTATTTTGAATATGTTGACAACAGGACTTTTGAGTCTGGGACTTTCGGCCTCTCTTCAGGATACAGCTTCCGGGATATTCCTTCTGGTCATCATGATCTTTACTTACAATAACCAGAGGGTGATAAATTATATCAACGAAAGAAAGATGAAAAAAGAACTGGTACGAGTAAATGGGCAAAGCTAATATTGAGTAAAAGATGAATATGGCACCTGAGGGTATTGCGTTAGAATTATTTGCATAACCTCAGGTGTCGTTATATAATTTACAAAAAGGTGTAGATGGGGGCAGATTATGATTAAAGTGTTACTGGTGGATGATGAGTATCTTGCTCTGCAATATCTGGAAAATATCATAGACTGGCAATATTACGGCTTTGAATTGGTGGGGGTGACGACCAATCCGGAGCAGGCGTTTAGTATCTACAAACGATACCGGCCGGAACTGGTGATATCGGATGTGAGGATGCCGGGAAAGAGCGGGCTGGAGTTGGTGAATGCAATACGGGAATATGGCGGAAATACCCATATTCTTTTTCTGTCCGCATATAAGAGTTTTGATTATGTGACGCAGGCCATACGTCTGGGGATTGATGACTACCTTCTGAAAAGCGATTTGGAGGAGGAGAGCTTTTTAAAGAAAATCTTGAATCTGAAGGAGGTAATCCATAAAGAAAAAGCAAAGGACCAATACACCATTTCTTCGATTCTGGAAGAGATTTTTCAAAAGGACCAACCGGAAGAGCGATATAAGAAAATCTTAAGCGAGAACGCTTACATCCGTCTCCATAAGAAATATTACTTTCTTTTGCTCAATCAAAAAGTGATTCCCAGGTTTTTAGAAAAGTACATCTCCAGAGAAGAGATGCCCATAGCATCCTATGAATATGAGTTTAAAGATATCTGTCAAAGATATGGGGAGCCGGCCAATATTCAGGTGGCGGCCATCTTCCCTGTGAATGAAAGAGAGTACCTGGCCGTTCTGGATATGAATCCGGGCATGGTATCCCAGAAAGAGATCAGGGATAATCTTTTTTATTATGCCAGAAAAGTGTTTCAGGAGATGAATCAGAAAGACACCTTTCACCTATATTTCTGCGACCAAAAGATGTCGGTAAGGCAGTTCGGCAGCTTCTATGAGGAAAATAAAGGCCAATTATCCCAGGGCTTTATGAAGAAGGAGGCCCAACTGCTGGAATTAAGGGATCAGGGAAAACTTACGACGGATTCCAATGAGCCGAAGTCGGTGACCTCGGAGGAGATTATTAAGATGATCCGGGGAGAGAAGAAAAGTGAGATCAAACAGTGTATTCAGACCATAAGAAAATCCATAGAGGATGAAGACTTTTTTTCTTATTTCTGGTACGTCAAGCATATACTGGAGGCGGTCAGCGCCTTTGAAGGAAGTCTTTCCGGTGAGAAAAGCTGGCGGAGCTTTTCCATGGTGGAGGGAAGTAATAATTATGATCTGAAGGATCCTTCAGGGGTCACGGCCTTCATCGAATTTAAGATTCATGAAATCTGGCTGATGTTAAGGGAAAAAGAGAAGACTCCATATTCGGAAGTCATATTGAAGGCAATGTCCTACATACAGGCGAACTATGATAATCCTGAGATGACTGCCGCCAGTGTAGCGGATTCGGTAGGAATCAGCAATTCATGGTTATCCACCAAGTTTAAGGAAGAAGTCAGGATCGGGGTCAGCGATTTTATTAATAATATCAGGATTGAGCAGGCGAAGCAGATGTTTGCGGAAAAAGATTATATGGTTTACGAGGTCTCGGAACAGACGGGATTTACATCCAGCCAGTACTTCAGCAGAATCTTCAAAGAATATACAGGAATGACGCCGAATCAGTACAGAAGAAAGATAACAGGTGCAGGGGAAAAGAATGAAACTGAAGAATAAATTGTTGTTTGCCCAGATTGTGGTGTTCCTGATTATGTTCGTGATACTGACTTCTGTGCTGTCCGAAATTGTCTATCGGACAGTGAGCGAAAATGACTGCGAAAATGCCATGATCCTAAATGAGCAGATCATGACCAGAATGGATCAGGTCTTTGAAGAGTTGGTGAGGTTTTCCAACGTGGTGGCCAGCGACAATGGTTTGGATGAAAGGATAGAAAACTATATCGAGGATCCCGGGGAGGCTAATGCGGCCAAGGTGAGGCTTTATTTGTCCCAGGCCGGAATCAAGGATAAGATTCAATCCTATGGAGTGCTGGGAATCTATGTGGAAGCCAAAAAGGGTGGGGAGACCTATGAATTCTATACGGTGGGCCTTCCCGACAATATTCAAAACTATGTAAAGGAATCCCTGGAGTACATTAACCTGGAGGAAGAGAAGTACAGCTTTTTAAGTCCTTTTTCTTATAAGATAGAATCGGATACAGTTTTTGGCAATAATTTTCAAAAGGCCTATGGATATGCCACAAAGTATAAGTTCAATGATATCAAGGGGAGTGTGACGGTAATCGCCGCCTTTGATAAGTTAAAATACATAGCGGAAAATATGAAAAACTATTGTGAGGATTATCTGCTGTTGGATGAGGAGAATCATCCGGTGGAACCCAGTGTTTTGGATTCCCAGATTCGGGTGGAAGAGACCTTGAAGGGGATGACCTATGGAAAAAGTTATAAGGAGGGATCTTATAAGGAGAAAGATGCTGTAGTTGCGGCCAGATATTCGGAATATGGTGGCTGGAAGGTCATTTGCCGTCTCACCCGGGAAGAGATATTGGCAAATAATAGATATCTGATCTTGCTGGCGGAACTACTGGTTGGGTTCTTCGGACTTGGAGTGGTGCTGGTCATGGTTCCAATCGTGCGTCATTTTACAAGGCCCCTGATGGAAGTTTCCGGACGGATGAATGAAATCGCCAAGGGAAATCTACAGGTACGTATTGAGATTCAATCCACCGATGAGATTGGTGAAGTGGGTAAATCCTTTAATATTATGGCGGAAAAACTCCAGGAAAATATCGAAAAAATGTTAGAGCAGGAAAAGAGAGAGCAGCGGCTGAAATATGGGTTGATGATTTCTCAGGTGGATCCCCATTTTATCTATAACACCATGAACACAATCACCTATCTGGCCCAAAAGAACCGTAATGAAGATGTGATAGCCGTGAATAAGGCGATGATAGAGATTCTCCGGGACAGGCTGAGAATAGAGATCGACAATGTATATGATACTGTCTGGCAGGAAATCAAGGTGGTGGAGCAGTATCTGCTGATTCAGAAATATCGGTATTTGGGGATTTTTAAAGCTAAGATTGAAGTGGAGGAGGAGACAAAGGAATTTTATATTGCGAAGAATATACTCCAGCCATTGGTGGAAAATGCCCTGTTTCACGGGATCTTTTGCAACAAAGACGAGGAAGGGGAGATTATCGGAGGATGTGTTACCGTAACCGTACGCCTTAGGAATCAATACCTGAAAATCGTGGTGGAAGATAATGGTGCAGGAATGTCAGAGGAGATGGCGGAACAGCTGGAACACCAACGGGCGGCGAAAATCCGCGGAGAACATATAGGCATCAGAAATATTAAGGAGCGGTTATGCTATATCTATGAGTCGGATTTTTCATTTACAATACAGTCGAAAGAAGGAGAAGGAACAAGAGTGATTCTACAGATTCCGATTGTTAAATAGGCACATAGATATAAGTATAAAAAAGACCCTATAAAATAGAGTTCGTTTAGAAAATGGCAATATATGCTCTTTTTCTAGCATTCTATTTTATAGGGTTTCTTTTAATTATTGATATATGAATTTTCATTTGTACCTGAATTTATGTTTCATCCAGGATTAATTCTGTTTTTTGCGGTTCCTTTGATAGAGGGCAACTGAAATAATCAGTATCATACCAGCGCCTGCGGCCGACAGAACATAAGGGACTACAGTTGTGGAATCACCTGTCTTCACAGGAGATGATGTCTGTGGTTTGGGCTTATTTACGGGCGGCGGTGTCACTTTTGAACCTTCAGTGTCCCCCTTGCCTTTGCCGTCATCCCCAGTCTCGGGCGGAGCGGTAGGAGATGGTGTTATGGTAGGCGTAGGAGTTGTCTGATCCTCTACGGTTATGTTAACTGTCATAGTACCTTCTAATAGCCCGATGTTTTCAGGAGCCGTTATTGTAATCACAGCAGAACCAGCTGAAATGATGGAAACCATTCCGTTTTCATCAACCTTGGCCACCCCCTCATTACTTGAGGAATACAATAATGTGGTATCCTCCACGGAACAAGTAGCATTCAGCTGAAACGGATTCACCCCGGTTTTTACGGTATAAGAGGTATTCGACACTGTGATAACCTGAGAGATTGGTTCCAGTATATGAACAGGTATCTCTGTCTTGGCTTTATTGTAGAATTCTGTTTCAGATGCGGTTATCGTGATGACTGCATCCGCCGCAGACTCGGCTTTCACCGTTATGAGTCCGTCTTCATCTACGGTGACCACATCAGGATTCGAAGACTGATAGGAGAAATTGCCATCCCCAGAGGTAGAAGCCTCAATCTGATAAGTTTCACCTGTCTTTAATTCCAAAGAGTCACTGTTTACGGTGATGGTTTGCTCTTGTACAAGACCCATATCCAGATTGTAATCTCTAGCCACATCATATTCTCTTAAGATACCGTGGTAAACCTTTACGTCATCAAATTTGGCGTTGCGTATATCTTCATCATTCCAGATGAAACCGCTGCCGATGGAAACCTGATCTGCTTTCTGAATACTGGCATCGTTGGAGTTGTCAAAGCAGCTGGTCAGGTCTTTTTGTTCTTCCCCTACTAATTCTCCATTGAGATAGACTTTGATTCCCTGAGGATTGACGGTATAGACCACCTTTTCCCATTGATTGCGGTATCCGTTGGAGGAAAGCAGGCTGCCCTGCACATCACTGTAACCATTGGCGTTGATGCGTCCAATCAGGTTGACGCCGATTCTGGTCATTGGGTAATCGGCAGCTCTGTCCGCCTCAAAGAGAGCGCTGTGTTCCAATGATTCAGAGCCTACATTTACCCACATGCTGATGGAATATCCGGCTTCGGTGATCGTTGACAAGGTATCTTCCGGAAGCCTCAGGAAATTCACACCCTTACTGCCGGGATCGTTGGTAAGCTGCAGAACGTTTCCAGACCTTTCTGTGTCAGAGACGATGGAAGCGGTTCCCATCAAAACAGCAGGGTTTGTTTTAGAAGATTCGCTGTCAGGGACGAGACTGCCGTCTTCGCCTGGAGCCGTCTCGAAGTCGTATCCATAGACCAGTTTGGCAACAGCCTGTACTGTAATCTGATATTCTTTTGTCAAGGTCACATCGCCATGTGAAATTGAAGCGGTAAGTGTCACGACAGTATCTTCCACCTGAGGATTTACGGCTCCGTCACCGTTTAGTACCTCAGGGTGAGAAGAGGTCCAGGAAATGGATGCTCCACTTAAAGCCGTGGGGAATGTGATGGATTCTTTGGCCGTGGTTGGAATCAGGTTATCCAGAGCCTCGGCAGCCATATTCACGATAGCGTTATCGGAGGTATCCATTTTGCTCCCCCAGATTACCGTATTATCGTTACCGATGGCGGTAAATGTCAAAACCTTTTCGTGGGTCTCGGTATCATTGGATTGCTTATAGAAGACGCCTTTATAGGTGTTTTCTCCAATGATTATGGTGACATAATCATAACCCTTTCCAGAGTCGGACTTTGTCCAGGTTCCGGTTTCATCTCCGCTTACTGTACCATCTGCATTGAGGTTGACCGTTTCCGTGGGAAGAAGTGATCCGCTGGCGGCGGCATTTCCATGGTTGATATATTCGTAAGCGCCTATGATCTCATCTTCTGCATAGTTACTGATACCTTCGCCGCAATATTCATAAACAGCCGTAACCGGCCACTGATCCTCGTTCATAAACTGTTGATGAACCCGGACTTCATGGTATTCGGTCTGAGGAGTGGAATTAAACCGCTGATGGAAGACCAGATATCTGGAATCACCATCAATCAGAGCGGAATTATGTCCGGCGGCACGTTTTCCTTGTTGATTAAAGAATTTGTAGTTGCCCATCAGCTTAATTCCGTACTTGTAATTATCCGTTCCACTGTCTGCAGCGTTGTTTCCAGCAGCATCCAAATAAGGCCCTTCCACGTTTTTGGAGCGGAAAAGACGCATATTGTATCCGCCGGTGGCAGTGAGACCACCATAGGTTTCGTAGAGATAATAGTAATCTGTTTCAGCATCGTACAGGATATAAGGTCCCTCTCCGGACTGATGATTGCCGCCGGCTATATGGGTACCAAAATACCGGTCTGTAATATTCCCCGATAGGGAATCAGTAGAATCAGTGCCTGGGTAGAGTGGCTGGCCTGTGGTCTTATCAAGTTCCAGGACAAACAATCCTCCGGACCAGGAACCGTAGACCATATACAGTGCACCCTCAGCATCATAGAAAATCGTAGGATCTATGGCATTTGGAGCGTAATTCTGGTTCCAGGAACCATTGCTATCGAACCAGTTGTCGCTGATGGCGTCGATCCCGCCATTGGCAGACCCTTTGCCCACCAATTCTTTCAAATTCAGATAGTCATTGTCCCACTTTGTATTCCGGGTGCTGTTGCCGTCTGTTTCCCCGGTCTTTGTAAATCCGGAATAAATAACGGTATCCACGTATTGGAAGGTTTCTTCCATGGATTTGGAGACCATATAGCCAATACAGGAACGTCTCCAGGTGGAGGAGGTGGAGTAGTAGAGCATGTAGGCACCTGTGCTGCCGTCTTCCCACTGATAGTCGGAATTCCAGATTACATCAGGCGCCCATATAGCATACTTCCCTCCGGCGGCATCCCCGTCATCATATCCGGCCCATGCAAAGGACTCTGACAGAGATTCGCTCAAGTCCCCGTAAAAGGGCTCCGCATCCACATTCTGATAATCAGTGCTGACCTGCTCCCAGTTCGTTAAATCACTGGATTTGGCGGAAGCGACGTGGGAACCCAGTAAATAGTAGGTGCCCTCATTGGATTTCAGGATGGAGGGATCGTGGACGGATACTCTCGCAGGATTCGTCTCAGCAGAGGGCTGAATTGAGGGTAGTAGTGCGAGCACCATGCTAACTGTTAACATAACAGAGAGTATTTTACTGAGTAGAGTTTTCTTTTTCATTTTCATAGCATTCAGATGTAGATTATATGTAAATTAGTCTACACATGTCTCCTTTCTACTACAATGTATTTATGGTTAATATCCCTTACAACCAGTAAGGAATTATCCATCTTGTTACTTAAGCTGTTAGAATGTAGGTAGCAAT
>DVNN01000233.1 GCA_018714325.1 Candidatus Pelethocola excrementipullorum | reverse complement strand
GCTGGTTAGGTAACAGGAAAAGGAAATTAAGTCACAGGCAAACGCAGTATCCAGGTACCTTGGCCGATGATACTTGGCATCATTTTACAATCAAATGGACTGCCCGGTCAAAGAATCTAATGTATCAATTTGATTCTTTGCCTCCGGTAGCCCTTACCATAGATACGATGGATGTGTTTAAATCAGACCAGGTATACTGGGGTTTTACAGGTTCCACTGGTGCTCAGACGGAGATGAACAGAGTCGTATTTGAAAGCGTACCTGGGTTAGTGAAAGGCTCGGCTGAAGAAGTGATTACGAATCAATCAGGAGAGGATGTTTCGGGTCAAAGTGTAGGTGCCGGCCAGCGGTTAACATACAAGATCGATGGGACTTACTTATCCGGGAAACAAGATTGGTTTGATATTGTGGCGGAGACATCAATCAATGAGCACGTGGTGTATGTTCCTAATACTCTTTCGCTGGTATTAGAAGATGGTACTGTTCAAAAATTGTCGGATTTGCTGTGGAATGGCAATGATCTGGAAGCACCTGTTGGAGATTTAGGGGCAGGTAATGACATTGCAGAAGTTCGGTTTGATGTAATAACCTTGCCTGTTTCAAGTGATACCCAGGTATATGAGTCGGCCACTTTACAGGGGGATAACTATTTGACTCAAAGTAATGAAGTTTCATATACCATACAGGCTAATCAGGCGCCAATTGTGGAACTGGATTATGACGGTCAAACAGTAGGTGTTCCCACAGCAGGGACAGGAAGTGGGTATACGTTAAATGGTAGTTGGAAGGATCCAGATGGAACTAATATCAAGCTGGCGATTGTCGTTGATGGTACCTTGATCAATGAGGTGGATTTAACAGGCTCAGCAGTGAATCAAAATACATCGTATAGTTATAAAATTCCAGAAGGTTTTCTGCCTATCGGTAATCATGTGGTTGAGGTTTATGGTACAGATCAGGACGGCGCAGTATCCAATGTGAAAAGTCTGAACTTGCAAATCCAGAATATACCATTGCTTGTTTTAGATGGTGCAAATGCGGGAACGAATATTACGCCTGGAAGCAATTATAAAATACAAGGAACCGTTCAAGATCTGGATAGTGACCAATTGGATTTGTTTTATGTCATTGGGAACGGCAACCCGGTGAAATTTGCCAGTGTGAAGAATGACAATAAAGGGACACCTATCAATTACGAGTACGAAGTACCTGGTACAGAACTTGTAATTGGAGTCGAGAATATTATCTCTGTATATGCAGTGGATGCGGAAGGTTTACAGTCAAATACAGAACAGTTGAAGGTTACTGTAGTAGGTTCATTGTCATTTACGTATTTGCCACCGACAGTCAGCTTTCAAACGACCACCATACCCGAGAAACCCAAAGTGGTACAGCGTGATGGTGATTGGGATATTAGATTACAAGACACGAGAGGTAATGGAAGCCGCTTAAAAGTGTATTCCACATTAGTGAGTGAATTCCAAAATAGTAATGGTAAGAAACTAATACACAGCTTGATTTTTAAGCACGACGGACAAACAGAATATTTGGAAAAAGGAATTCCTGTAGAGATTTATGCTGATTCATCAGGTGATGGGCAGGAAAAATCTATTGTATGGAATGATGATGAAGGAATGTTATTAAATATAGATTCATCTGCATATGCCGGTCAATATCAAGGGATTATAAGTTGGGGGCTGGTAGACGGGCCATGATAATGACAATCTACAGCTAAAGATATTCTATAAGTCTTCAAGGGCTTATAGAATATTTTTTGATAGAAAAAAGATATCGTATTTTAGTGATTGAAAAATATACGATAAAGAGCTAAGATAGCTAAGATACGAGTATAAACCATTATGATAGGAGGCGTCGGCCAGGTGGATCTTTTTATTGAAAAAGAGTATCTGATGCGGTTAAGGGTTCTAAATTATTTGATAAACCATGAAACCACATTATCGGAGATAACAAGCGAACTTCAAATTAATTTTAAAACTTTGAAAGTGATCATCGATCAGCTGGAAGTTGACATAAATGAGGCCCAGTTGAATCAGGAGATTCAAATAGCGACCGAGAAAGGGAAGATAAGCTGCCATGCCAAGGGGCTGTCTTTCGATCAATTGAGATTTTATTATCTACAGCATTCGTTTAATTATAAAGTGGTGGAGGCTTTCTTTTTCAGGAAGTTCAATGGAGTGGTGTATTATGCTGATAAGGAGTTCATCAGTTCTGCAACAGCATTGAGAAGAATAGCACAGCTAAGGCCTATAATGGAAAACTTTGGATTGAGCATTAAATTATCAATCGGCGAATTTGTTGGTGAAGAGACACAGAAACGTATGTTTTATTTCTATTTCTACTGGTATAGCTATCAATTTCAGCATATTTTATATAGTGAGAGCTGGTCAAAATTGGATTACTTTATTGAGCAATTGTTTGAAATGATGGGAATGCCTATGGCCTACCACCTAAAACGTAAGTACAGTTTGATTTTTGCCATTACAATAAATAGGATATTGGGAGACCGATATGTAGATTATGAATTCGGCAAGAAGCTATATGATTACCTGACCGATCACTCTGATAAGTTCAATCAATTTTATGAAGCTACTGTAATTCTTCTTCGCGAATTTAACATTTCGGAATCTGATATCATCAAGAGTGAGATAGCTACTTTTTATGAGGCCCTGTTGACGGATATGCACTTGCTGTCTGAATCTGAGATTCCTTACTTTAAGGTGCTTTATCCACAGATAGAAGAAGACAGCCGCAAACTCTATCTTTTCTGTGAAAGTTACTTAGGAAAGGATAAGGTTTCTGAAAACAAAGAAAAAATACAGGATATTTTATTTTGCAGATTATTAAAATCCTTTAAATATTATGGGGATGAATCGGAGTTCATACCCTTCTATAAAAGGGAATTCATCAGTCTGCCATTTAAGAAAGCGGAAAAAGAAAAGCTGATGAATATTTTTCGAGATGAGTTGCCGGCCTATGGGAAGAAAGATGCGGATTACCTAATCTTAACTATAGGCATCATGCTCCATGAACTGCATATAGAAATCTCACCCGTATTAAATATCGCGGTTCTTTTGATGAGCCATGAATACGTGGTCTATTATATAAAGAAGGTTATAGAGGAAAACTTTAAAGACAGGGTTTCTATCACCTTTTATTTGGAAGATGATACGGATGTGATTATTTCGGATGCTATTGATGCAAAATGGAATAAGCAGGTACCGGTATATCCTTTTGTTTTAGGAAATGAGAATTGGGATGAAATTATATCTTTTCTGGAAGCGGCAATTGAGAGAAAAGAATGGAGTAAGGATTATATTCGGGAATGATGCAACTTCGGTTCGCCGAATAGGAACTGCTTAAACGATAAGAGGCGGTTATGCGGGAAAATATGCCATATAGCAATTCCAACGTAGCTGCTCCATGATAACGTGTTAAATTTTAGTTTAGAAGTATTGTGGTTTAAAGTTAAGGCCAGGGAGATGATGGTTCTAAATAAGATAATATGTTGGATTGAGATTAAAATAGAAGTATGGTAAAATAAATCAGTGATATAGGCAAAATTAA
>DVNN01000232.1 GCA_018714325.1 Candidatus Pelethocola excrementipullorum | reverse complement strand
CTTTTGACCCCAACATCATCTTATGGAAGCATCAAAGCTTTTGTATCAGCGTATCCACAGATTCTTTCCTGGTAGCCCAACTTGTACAGAACCGTACCGCCGTGTGTTTATCATCCACTTTGCTCCAGACGGCAAATGAAAACTCTTTGGAAAGTTTTTCAACCATCTCATCCGGTAGAATAGGATACTGCTGATTGGTTGGGGAATCATAGAGTAGATCATAGCCTTTCGCCACAATGGCCTCTTTGATCTTATAAGCCAGTTTTACGGCATGATTTGAAATCTGGAAGTAAAGGCAGTCGTCCCCTCCCTCCATAAGGGTCTCAAACTGGATGCCAAGCAGGCGTCCTTTGGCAAGCATTCCACCGTGTTGTTTGATTAAATACCGGAAGTCGCGGGTGAAAGCGGGATTAGTAATGACGACTGCTTCGCCAAATAATGCTCCTACTTTGGTGCCTCCTATATAGAAAACATCGCAGAGCCGGGCGATATCAGCCAGAGTCAGATCATTTTCCGGGGAAGCCAATGCATAGCCAAGCCGTGCACCATCCAGAAAAAGTGGAAGTTTGCAATCGTGGCAAGTCTGACTGATGGCGGTGAGCTCGGCTTTGGAGTAGATGGTTCCGTTCTCGGTGGACTGGGACAGATAGACCAATCCTGGCTGGACGATGTGTTCGTGGTCATGATCGTTCCAGTGAGCATCATAGGCTTCCCGAATCTGGCCGGCGGTTATTTTTCCATCTGAGCTTTTAAGGGGCAGGACTTTGTGTCCGGTCGCCTCAATGGCTCCGGTCTCATGGACGTTAATATGTCCCGTCTCGGCGCAGAGTACTCCCTGGTAAGGGCGCAGAATCGAAGCGATTACGGTTGTGTTGGTCTGGGTACCTCCTACCAGAAAATGCACATCTGCATCAGGAGCCTCACATAGATTACGGATCAAAGCCCGGGCATTTTCACAATGTTCATCCATTCCGTAACCGGTGGTCTGTTCCTCGTTGGTTTCCACTAATCGCTGTAAAATGGCCGGATGACAGCCTTCCGTATAATCGCATTCAAAGTGTATCATCTTATATTTTCCTCCTGTTTGTTTCATTTATTTAACTGCCTTTTTAGCAAAAGCATATAACTAATTCAATCATGATATCTACGTTATTTTATCATAGTCCGGTAGAAAAATATATAAAAACTATGGGAACAGGTGGAAGATTCATTGTATTTTTTTCCTGAATAAGATATAATCGTAGTGTTAGTCTGAAAAAGGTGATGGCTCGATCATGTGCCATGACGATAAGTATAGGAGAATGTTTATGTACAACGATTTATTTTCCATCGGACCCTTTACGATGCATACGTATGGCCTGATGATTGCGATTGGAATTATAGCGGCGTATCTGACTGCCGAGAGGCGTGCCAAGAAGAAGGGATTAGATTCAGAAAAGATTTTTGACCTGGTAATCTGGTGTCTGATATCCGGATTTCTGGGATCCAAGATTCTATACTGTCTGACCATTCTTCCACGGGTGATGGAAGACCCCATGGTTATTATCCGGACATTTGGAGATGGCTGGGTAGTTTTCGGCGGTATTCTCGGAGGTATCCTGGGAGCCTATTTATTTTGCAGAAAGTATAAGCTGCAGCACTGGAAGTATTTTGATCTGGCCCTGCCCAGCGTCGCTTTGGCCCAGGCCATTGGAAGAATCGGCTGCTTTTTTGCAGGCTGTTGTTATGGGGAGGAAACCACATCTTGGTTTGGAATTACATTTCATAACTCCAATTTTGCGCCAAATGAAGTATCGCTGGTCCCGACCCAGCTGATATCCAGCGGGCTGGATTTTCTGCTATTTGCATCGTTGCTGTGGATGGATAAGAGAAAGAAAAGGGATGGACAAGTTACTGCGCTGTATCTGATCTTATATAGTGGAGGAAGATTTATCCTGGAGTTTTTCAGGGGAGATTTGATCAGAGGCAATGTGGGAACCCTATCCACCTCCCAGTTTATTTCCATCTTCACATTTGCGGCGGGAGTCATACTTTTCGTCTTGAGAAGTAAGTCGAAACCTGTTGCAGAGGATGCCAAAGAGTTGGAAAAAGAAGAAAAATAAATAAGAACAAAGGGCTGATGTGCTAAGAGAAATCCAGCGCATCGGCCCTTTCCTGATTCGAAATTATAAAAAAACCACCCTTTATCATAAAAATTCCCCCTTTTCCTGGAAAGTCCGTAAAAAAGTGCTCATAGTAAGGGAGAAATTCTATAGTTTAATTCTTTTAAAAGTGTATAATAAAAACCATCAAAGGGGTGTTGGCAACAACACAAGTAAAAGGAGGATTCGTAACATGAAAAAGAAAATTGTAAGTTTTGTACTTTGTACCGTAATGGCGGCTGCATTGGCCGGATGCGGAAGCGGGGGAGATGGTTCCACAAGCACAGCGGCTTCAGGCGGAGGAAGTTCCGCAGCGAGCAGCTCCGCAGGTTCTTCATCCAGCGCATCTTCAAAAGAGGAAGATACAGGTTCTGGGGACGCGATTACAGTAGGTTTTTCACAGGTTGGTGCTGAGTCCGACTGGCGTACTGCCAACTCCGCATCCATGAAAGAAACATTTGTAGAGGCCAACGGCTATCATCTTATTTTTGATGATGCTCAGCAGAAACAGGAAAATCAGATCACAGCCATCCGTAATTTTATTCAGCAGGAAGTTGATTATATCGTGCTTGCTCCGGTAACGGAAACAGGATGGGATACAGTTCTAAAAGAGGCTCAGGACGCTGACATTCCGGTTATCATCGTTGACCGTATGGTCGATGTTTCGGATGACAGCCTGTACACCGCATGGGTTGGATCCAACTTCCGTGCAGAAGGTGACAAGGCAGTTACATGGCTGGATGAATATTACAAATCAAAAGGCATGGAAAATGAAGAAGTCAACATTGTAAATATCCAGGGTACCATCGGCGCATCTGCTCAGATCGGCCGTACAGAAGGCCTGGAAGCTGGAATCGAAGCACATAGCAACTGGAACATGGTTGCACAGCAGACTGGTGAGTTCACACAGGCAAAGGGACAAGAGGTTATGGAATCCGTCCTGAAACAGCATGATGATATTGATGTTGTATACTGTGAGAATGATAATGAAGCATTTGGCGCAATCGATGCAATCGAAGCAGCAGGTAAGACCGTGGGTATCGACGGAGATATCCTTGTGGTTTCCTTCGACTCCACCAATGCTGGTCTGACCGATACGATGAGCGGGAAAATCACTTTGAATGTGGAATGTAACCCGCTTCATGGACCTCGTGTACAGGAAATTATCGAAAAACTGGAAGCTGGCGAAACGCCTGATAAACAGGCATTTGTAGATGAGGAAGTATTTGCGGCTACAGATGTGGTGAAATCAGTGAAAACAGATGCGGGAAGCTTTGACGTAACTGTAGTTACACAGGATGTGCTTGATAATCGTGCTTATTAAAGAACAGTGATGGGTTGGCGTGATATGGAAAATTCCAGAGGAGTATCTGTATCACGCCGTCTTTCTGCCTTTTTAAGGATGAAAGGGATGTCAATTCCGTTAACGCGGAAAGAATAGAGAGCAGGTGAAAGCTGGATGGAATCCAATAATGTTTTAGAAATGAAGAATATAAGCAAATCATTTCCTGGAGTCCTGGCATTACAGAATGTGCAGTTCACTCTCAGGAAGGGTGAAATCCATGGGTTGATGGGAGAGAATGGAGCAGGAAAGTCCACCTTAATTAAGGTGTTGACCGGAGTCCACGAATTCGAGTCCGGAGAAATCTATCTGGAGGGCAAGGAGAAAGCCATTATCAATCACTCTCCTCAGGAAGCCCAGGAAAATGGTATCAGCACCGTGTATCAGGAGGTAAACCTCTGCCCCAATCTAACCGTGGCAGAAAACCTTTATATCGGCCGGGAACCCCGGAAATTTGGAATGATTGACTGGAAGACCATGAATAAGAAATCAGAAGAACTTCTGAAAGGGCTGGATATTAATGTATCCCCCAGCCAGATGCTGGATGAATGTTCTTTGGCTATACAGCAGATGATCGCCATCGCCCGTGCGGTGGATATGAACTGTAAGGTGTTGATTCTGGATGAGCCCACCTCTTCTCTGGATGATGAAGAAGTGGAGAAGCTGTTCCGGTTGATGAAAAGGCTGAAGAGCGAGGGTGTTGGAATCATCTTCGTTACCCACTTCCTGGAGCAGGTATATGAAGTCTGCGACAGGATAACCGTGCTTAGGAATGGTGAATTTGTAGGGGTATATGAGACCAGGGAATTGCCCAGAGTTATGCTGGTCGCCAAGATGATGGGGAAAGATTTTGATGATCTGGCAGATATCAAATCGGCACATGAAGGCAATAAATTTGATGATGAAAAGGTGCCAGTAATCGCGGCAAAGGAGCTGGGACATAGGGGTACCATAAAGCCCTTTAATCTGGAGATTAAAAAGGGTGAAATCATCGGTCTTACCGGTTTGTTAGGCTCCGGCCGTTCCGAGATGGTAAGAGCCATCTATGGTGCGGATAAGGCGGATTCCGGCACGCTGAAGTACAAAGGGGAAGATGTGAAGATCAGCAGCCCCTTGGATGCCATGAAGCTTGGAATGGCATATTTGCCAGAAGACCGGAAGAAAGACGGTATCATAGCAGATCTGTCCGTAAGGGAAAATATCATCATTGCCCTTCAGGCGAAGCGGGGGATGTTCAAACCCATGAGCAGAAAAGAGATGGAAGAAGCCGCCGATAAGTATATTGAGATGTTACAGATAAAGACGGCCAGCCGTGAAACTCCGATTAAGAGTCTGTCCGGCGGTAATCAGCAGAAGGTTATCATCGGACGTTGGCTGCTGACAAATCCCGAATACCTGATACTGGATGAACCCACCCGTGGTATTGACGTAGGAACGAAGACGGAAATCCAGAAACTGGTGCTGGATCTGGCGGATCAGGGGATGTCGGTTACATTTATCTCATCAGAGGTGGAGGAGATGCTGAGAACCTGTTCCCGTATGGTGGTGCTTCGTGACGGTCGTAAGGTTGGGGAGCTGTCGGGCGACGAATTGACTCAGGAGACGGTCATGAAGACCATAGCAGGAGGTGAAGAGAGCGATGACTGATCAGAAGAAGACTTCCACATGGAAAAAGATTACAGGAAATCGATTGTTTTTACCGCTTGTATGTCTGATTGTAGTATTATTGCTGAATGTGATTAAAACCCCTAGTTTTTTCCAGGTATCCATTCGAAACGGCGTGTTATATGGTTATATCATCGATGTTATCAATCGTGCTTCTGAGCTGGTAATCCTGGCGGTGGGCATGACTTTGGTAACCGCATCTTCCGGAGGGCAGGATATCAGCGTAGGAGCAGTCATGGCTGTGGCTGCTGCTGTATGCTGTCAGATACTTTCCGGTGGCCAGGTGAGTACTAATGTGTTCCAGAATCCTTTGATCTTGGCGATCATAGCCGCTTTAGCTGCATCGGCAGCCTGCGGTGCATTCAACGGATTCCTGGTTGCAAAGCTGCATATTCAGCCGATGGTGGCAACCCTGATCTTGTATACTGCCGGCCGTGGTATCGCCCAGCTGATCACTCAGGGGCAGATAACCTATATTCGTGTTGAGACTTATCAGGTATTGGGAAACTATATCGGCAAGTGTCCGATTCCCACCCCTGTATTCTTTGCTATCGGTACGGTGCTCATCGTATATCTGGTATTGAAGAAAACGGCTTTGGGACTGTACATAGAAAGCGTTGGAATCAATGGAAATGCCTCCCGTCTGGTGGGGCTGAATTCCACGATGATTAAATTCCTGACCTACGTGATGTGCGGCGTGCTGGCTGGTATTGCGGGGATTGTGGCATCCAGCCGTATCTACTCCGCCGATGCCAACAATATCGGACTGAATCTGGAGATGGATGCAATTCTGGCTGTTGCTCTGGGAGGAAACTTCCTGGGCGGCGGTAAATTCTCTCTGATGGGGTCGGTAATCGGTGCATTCACCATCCAGGCGTTGACAACCACCCTTTATGCGATGAACGTATCGGCCGACCAGCTTCCGGTATATAAGGCAATCGTGGTTGTGGTTATTGTTTGCCTGCAAAGCCCGGTAGTTAAGAAGATATCTGCCGATTGGAGAGCAAAAAGAAAACTGGCGGGTATTGAAGGGAGGGGGTTCTGATGAAGACAATGGCGGCAGAACGTAAAAAATCTTTTAACAGCAATGCCTTCCTGCTTATCATCACAATTGTATTGTTTGTGGCAATGTATGCTGCGGGTATGATAATCTTCAGCGACAAGGGCTTTGCAAAGCCTCAGATGTTTCTGAATCTTTTGATCACCAATGCCAGCTTAATAGTTATTGGCTGCGGGCTTACCATCGTCATGGTAACCGGCGGAATTGATATCTCGGTAGGCTCTGTTGTGGCTCTGGTCTGCATGGTGATGGCCGATCTGATGGAGAATAAAGGGGTCAGTGCCTATGTGGCTGTAATCATAGCTCTGTTGATTGGTCTGGCCTTTGGAGTGGTACAGGGATTCCTGGTGGCATATCTGGAAATCCAGCCATTTATCGTAACCTTGGCGGGTATGTTTTTTGGCCGTGGTATGACGGCAGTTATCAGCAAAGAGATGATTTCCATCAAGAACGAAGTATTCTTATCCTGGGCCAATGCCAGAATCTACATGCCATTTGGCAGCTACAGTGCTAAGGGAAAATATCATCAGGCGTATATATATCCTACGGTAATTATCGCTATCGTGGTGTTGATTATCATAGCTATTATGATGAAGTATTTTAAATTTGGGCGTAAGCTTTATGCCATCGGCGGCAGCCAGCAAAGCGCTTTGATGATGGGACTGAATGTGAGAAGAACCAAGTTTATGGCCTATGTGTTGGATGGATTTCTGGCGGGCCTGGGCGGATTCTTATTCTGCCTCAACAGCTGTGCCGGCTTTGTGGAGCAGGCCAAGGGATTTGAGATGGATGCCATTTCCTCGGCGGTTATTGGCGGAACCCTGCTGTCGGGCGGCGTCGGCACACCCATTGGAACACTCTTTGGTGTAATGATTAAGGGAACAATCTCTTCTCTGATCACAACTCAGGGAACGTTATCCAGTTGGTGGGTAAGAATCGTGCTTTCCGCATTACTTTGCTTCTTTATTGTATTACAGTCCATATTCGCATCTGTTAAAAAGAAAAAACAAGGATAATTTCATAGGAATCCCCTGGGGAGGAAAATCTGATTGGATTCGGAGGCCGTTTCACAATTTTTTTGTGAAGCAGCCTCCTTTTTCGTGCGCCCGGCGGCGCACGTTTCTAACCGGTGCAAGTCCGGAATCCGCCTGGTGGTGGGAAGGATATAGCCGAAGGCAAGGGTGTCCATCGTGAGGTGGAATCTGAAGGAAGCCGGATGTGGGGA
>DVNN01000231.1 GCA_018714325.1 Candidatus Pelethocola excrementipullorum | reverse complement strand
TTTCCTCTTCATCTGTTACCTGTGCAATGAGCCCCCGGGCCTGCAGTTCTTCGTAGATCTTCATTTTTGTTCCTCCTTGAATTTAGAAAAATATTATTTAATCTTTTCAGGGCGAAAACAGTATTAGATAGAGTTTTGGAAAGTTCTTTCTGATAATACAAAAAAAGCTTTCGCCCCTTCATAGGACGAAAGCTTGAGAACTCCCGTGTTACCACCTAATTTCATGACTGCCTCGCGGCGGTCATCTCAGTGAGTACTTCAGTGATCGATCACTGGCATACCCTGACGGTTATAACGTCCGTCACCACGTCACAGCCTAACGGATTTGTGGTTCGGTATCTTGCATGCCATTCCCAAATCTTTCAGTGCGCAGCTCCAAGAGGTATTCACCAAAAGTTCCATGTGCGCCTCTCATCAACCGGCTGCTTTCTGTACACTTAACCTTTCAGTTACTTAGTCTTATCTTTGCTTTTCTTTATACCTGCCAGTATACAAAAGGCAATGGTATTTGTCAAGCACCTTTTTCAAAGAATTTTTTACCAATTTTTATCCATTAATCCCCGGATCATCGATGAGATCATCTCCATCGGCAGCGGCCGTGGCAAGTTGGTCGCACCGTTCATTCATCTCGTGTCCATCATGGCCCTTTACCCAGTGGAAGCTGACCTGATGGGGTTCTTTGGCCTTTAAAAGTCTCTGCCAGAGCTCCTTATTCTTTACTGGTTCATTCTTGCCCCGCTTCCATCCCTTTTTGATCCAGCCATCGATCCAATGTTGGTTAAATGCATCGGTCACATATTTGGAATCGGAATATACATCCACCTGACAAGGACGTGTCAGCGCCTCCAGACCCACGATTGCGGCCATTAGCTCCATCCTGTTATTGGTGGTCTTGGTATAGCCCTGGGAAAACTCCCGTTCGTGGAGAACACCCTTGCTGTCGGTAAATTGCAGGACACATCCATATCCTCCCGGTCCGTCCGGGTTTCCTCTTGCGGCTCCGTCCGTATAAATCTCAACTTTCATCTTTCTTCCCCCCCTTCCAATGGTTTCCAGACACCTGTAGTCTCAAACTCCTCCGCTGCCAATCTGGATCCCTTTACCACCTCTTTATCATACCCGATCATCTCCAGCAATGCGATGGCATTCCGGCTGGTCGCCCTGCCCGGAAGCAGGAGATAATTGAATTTTACATCGTCTTCACAAATCTCTTCTTCGAAATGATAATTTTCATATATCTCTTTCAGGATATAGGACAATTCAATATCGTGAGTGGCTGCAAAGGGCAGAACATGTGACTGATTCAAAGCATTCAGAATTCTGGAAGAAGCAGCTATTCTTTCGATGGTGTTGGTTCCTCTCAGAACCTCATCCACGATGCATAACAAAGGTACCTTCTCCTCAGCCTCTTCCAAAATCCGCTTAATTGATTTGATCTCCACAATATAGTAGCTCTCTCCACCCTGTAGATCATCCCGAAGCGCCATGGAGGTCATCACCTTCATCATGTTGGCCTTATAGCTTGAGGCCACACAGGTATGAATCGTCTGTGCCAGGATAGTATTTACCGCAATATTCTTAAGAAATGTGGACTTACCTGATGCATTTGAGCCCGTGACCAGAGTCCCTCCCCTTACGGAAATACTGTTGGCCACCGGATCGGCAATCAAGGGATGATATAAATCCTTCACCTCCATGGATGCCCTGCCCTCTTTCCTGAATTCAGGGACCGAATACAGGGGAAGGTATTCCCGGAAGGATGCCACCGCGATGGCACTGTCCAGAATTCCAATCTGCTCAATCAGCTCTTCCACTTCCTGCTGATGGCCGTCGTAATCCTTTAGGACTCCATAAAATTCTATGAAATCCAGCAGGAAAAAGCTGTTGATATAGGACATGATAAGAGACACGAAGTCATCCATCCCCTTTGAATTAGCAAGCATCCGGGCTTTCTTTCGTATCCCCTTCATGGCCTCCGAATCCTTTTCAATCTTCTCCAGATACTCAGAGATTTCCGGAATCCTTAATTTTTTCATGGAATCCGCAGCATACAGAATTCTAAGTATGCAGGTAAGGCTTTTAAAATAAGGCTCTATGGCCGCACTGTCTCTCATATGGGTGACAACATTAATGCAGGTAATGGTAAGAAAAAACACCACTCCCGACAACGGATGTATGAACAAGGTTACAATGGAGGCCAACGATAGGAAGGCCAGAAAGACATATTTCCCCCTGCCTTTTCTTTTTACCTCATTGATTCGATTGATGTAATCGGTAATGGACAAATCCTTGATTTTACCAATCCGGGCAAGTGTCTTTTGTAAGATAACCCTTTCTTTTTCATGGGTTCGAAAATACTCGATAAGCCGCTCCCGCTCCTCAAGGGTTTCCATATCAAAACGCGGAATCCTGAGCATTGCATATAGATAGTCTTCCCCACAGGATGACATGGTATTGTTCAACAATTGGAACACACGTAGCAAATCCAAGTCATTCCATGTGGTGTCGTCAATATAAAATTGGTCTCCCCGAATCCGTTCCCCATACCGGGCAATGCTCTGCAATTCCTCATAACTATATTCCCGATCAGGTACCGCACCCCACCCTTTTTGAATCCGCTCCAGCAGGTATCTCTTACGGACACGGTTATTCTGAATCATCACATAAGCCGCTACACCGATGGTAACCACAAAAAAGAGGATGATTAATAATGATTCTTCATTCATAGTATATACCTCCTGTCCATCCACTTAACCAAAAAACAATTCTACTCGGTTATGCATACGACAACAGGTATAGCATAACATATTTTATCAGTCTGGGAAATGCTTTTTTCTCCTGGCTAATTTTATAATCAGGAACCCCGCACAGATGGAACCGCTGACAATCATTGCCAGATAAGCCTGCCAACGATTGTTCGTATCACCTGTTTTTACTGGTTTACTTTTGCTTGACTCTGATTTATCCATAGGGTTTGGGGTGACCGACGGTATGACTTCCCGCTGATTCTGTAATTTAAGATGCAGGGTAATCAACTCCTCTGTTCCATCTCCGGCCAGATCTGCCGGATGGCTGGTCTCATCTCTTATGTATCCTTTCGGCGGGGATAATTCGGTCACATAATAATGGCCCGGAGGCATGTCGGCATCGAAGCACAGAGTTCCCTCTCCATCGGTGGTCTTCTCCTGAATACAGGTATCTTTAGGAATCAGGATACGGCCTTCCTCGTCCTTAATGTCCTGGACGGCATATACTCCATACACCGCACCCTCCAAAGGATTCCCGCTTTCTTTATCCACCTTTGTCAGAGAAAGCTTTGTTTTCTGCCTTTCATTGTGGCAGTCGTATGCAACAGTGATTACTTCCTCTTCCGGATCACCTGCCTCCAGATTCAAAACCACCGCTTCTTTTAACTTCACAAATCCATCCTGTGCCTGTACTTCTTCGATCTGGTAACTTCCAAGTGGCAGGTCTTTCCATTGGGCCTTCCCATCCTGATCCGTGATGCAAAGGCCAATCACACATCCTTTCTTCAGTAAAACTCCCTTGTATTCTGCCAGAAGCCTTCGTCCGTCCTCTCCTAACTGGTGATCCGGCGTATAGATATCCTCTGCTGCCGACAGCTGAAACTTCACATGCTCAAGGGGCTTGTCCTCATATATAAATCCCTCATCAAATGCCGAAAGTTTCTCCCCGTGTTTCAAGAGTTCAATTCTACCTTTTTGTTGGTCATCTTCCATCTCTACATCCACAATCACATCCTGGTCATCATCCGAGACCAGTTGGACTGCATCGGAACCACCGATGGTTATGGTGACCTTTTCTTTATTGTTTATATACCCCTGAGGAGCCCGAAGTTCCGTTATCTCATACTCCCCGGTCTTTAGTTTCAAAGGCGTTGTGACTGTGCCGGTCTCATCCGTTATAAATTCATGAATCTTCTTATCCCCTACCTTTTGTACCACCTTCTCACCGGTTTTGAGATCCTTTATTTGAAATGTGGCTCCGGCCAACTGAACCGTCCTGCCGGTGGATTTATCCACTTTCTTTATCCTGAGATAGGCTTCGAAGGGTTTGTCGTTGAATACTCTCCAGAACTGAGGGACTCTGCTGTCTTCCCTCACTTCCACCACGAAATCCTTGACCTGCTCCATCCCCGCAGGAACCTTCGTCTCCCGCACAAGATATGTGCCAAAGGGGAGTTCTTTTGAAGTTGCCGCACCCTGTTCATCCGTGGTAAGCACATCGTAAATCTGAGCCTTCTCCCATCCTTTTTGCTCCACCTCGCCCCTTAGCTTTACCGTGAATTGGGCGCCCTGAACCTTAGGCTGCTCCATACTTGACCCATTTCCTGACACCTTGGGGATCTGAAAGGCCTGCTTTTTCACCTCTTCCTTGACGGTGACTTCCTTGCTGACCACCGGGGTTTCTCCATCGATCCAGCTCAGATCCAGATCATATTCCTGAGCATCTGCCTTGTATCCAGAGGGAGGTGTAATTTCCTTTAGGTAATATAATCCCTGATATAGATTTGAAAACTCTATCCAACCTTCTTCTCCAAATATCTTTTCTTCGACTAAGGTACCAGCAGGATGAATCAGGCCTGTCTTAGCATCCGGATGTACAATATCCTCACGGGCATATAGTCCATAGAGGGCTCCTTCAAGACTGGCATCTCCCTGAGGACGAAATTCCCCTGTCACACTGTCAACCTTGAATGCCTTTACCGCTCCCCGGGTCACCTGGTCATCCACCTTTATCTCGCTGCTTTTTCCCTGTTGAGTATTCACAGTATAGACTTTGGAATCCAGTAGATACCCCTGAGGAACTGATATTTCCCTTATATAGTAATCGGATTGTTCAAAGGGAAACAAGCCAGAAGAGGTCTTGCCATCCTGACCGGTGGGCTTTAGTTCCATCAGCAGATTTTCACACGCCGTGTCCTTATAGATGCCATATACCGCACCCTCCACAGGATTCTTGGTCTCATGGTCGGTTTTCTCCAGATTAATCCGGGTCATATCCAGCCACTGGATACGAAGGCTCACCGGCTTAGTTTCCTCGTTGAATACCATAAACCCTCCCAGGGTCTGCCTTTCCTCGGTGCCGGAAGCGATAACAGCCTTCCATCTATTGTCCAGACTTCCCTGAAGTTCTCCACTTTCATAGCTTCCCGTCACCGTTAGAGGGGCCGAAAAATAAAAGGTATCCCCACCGTGAATGACGGCTTTATCTGCAGTTATTTTTGTATTTTGGGTATTATTATGAAGGGTGATGCCAGATGGCAACGAAAGTTCTATAGAATTGCGGGAATCCCCTGTTAAGGTAATGGATTCCGTACGTTGTATCGATTCGTTCAGATATGCTTTTAGATCAGAATTGGAAAACTGGAGGAATGCATCGGGGACCGGCGGAAGGCTATTGATGTAATTGATGTAGGTCCAGACACCGCAGGCCTCCAACTGCTCCTGGGTACAGCCTTTAAAGGCATCCCATCCGCAGTAAGCGAAGGATACTGCAATGTGAGTGAACAGATAGCGAAGATCCAACCCCGCCCAGTCCAATGTCTCACCCGTACAGTCTCCGGGCCCTCCATAGCCATAATACAGGGCTTTAGCCAGCTGCTCATTCCCCGTCAGCGGGTTAACGGTAACCGTAGTTCCTGTTGGGGGACTTTTTTTCGGCGGTTCCAGGCAATAGGCCAGCTGATCATCCAGATAATAATAAAAGGTTGACCACCCTCCCAGGGATTCCGGATAAACAATCTTATTCCCCCGGGTTACCGTTACCGTCTGTCCTCCTCTGGCCAGGACTTTTGAAGGATTCTCCCCTCCTATTCCATACGTTTCCACGCTCTCCAGGACGCTTCTTAGCGCATCCCAATCTAGGTTTTCCATGCTTATGTCCTGATTGGCTCCATGGACAGTCATGGGATTGGGCACCGAACCCCAGATTAACAGAAAAATCAAAACAAAGACCATACCACTCTCCACCATCCGGCGGAATATCGTCCATCTTCTCATATGTTATTCTCCTTATATTTAATTGTACAATACGAAATCATGGCAGAAACAGCCGCGAATTCTTAGGATGAAATAGAAATGCCGGGCATGGCACATATAGAAATTCTATCTATACATTACCATACCCGGATCATATGTGCAATAACTTTATAGATTGATACTATAGGTTTTTGGATGTCATCTTGGCAATTATTTTAGAGCTTATTTTTTCATCTTCTTTGTCGGTATCTCCTTCTTTTAAATCCATCAGATTCTGGTACTCCTGACGGATCTTCTGACGTGCCGCATCGTGAAGCTTTCGAAGCTTGTCCTCGAAGTAGGCGTTTATCTCCGCCCCTATCAGTATGATGTACATGCAGAAATACATCCAAAGAAGCACCAGGACGATGGTTGTAAGACTCCCATACATATTGGAGAATCCCGGAAAAACATCCAGATAAAGAGAAAATCCCAGAGAAAAAATTGCCCAGGCCACCGACGAAATCATGGCGCCGGGAAGCTGGCTTCTAAAAGAGGCCTTTCTGTTTGGTATAAATTTATATAAAACTAAGAATACAAGCATCAGAGCCACGATCATAATCATCGTCCGCATGCCCAGGATAAAAGAGGTGACCTGAGCCAGCATGGGATGATATTGAACCAATGTTTTCTGTATGGTGTTACCAAACACCATCAGTACCAGGGATGCGACGACGGCCACAATAAAAATCAACGTATATAAAGCTGATCTGATTCTTCCCGTGATATAATTACGGGTCTCTTCTACATGATATACGCTGTTGAATCCAGTGGTGAGTGCATTGATCCCTTTTCCGGCCGACCACAGCGTCACGACTGCGGTCACAGGAACAGTCGAAGAGGACTTTTGATATACCTCGTTGATAATTTCCGATACCAGAACCTTGAATTCCGCCGGAACCACCTGCATCAACGTATCGCCCGCCATCTCCTGGGAGATGTTGGTGTACTGCACCAAGGTCATCAAAAGTAGAACAATCGGAATAAAAGACAGCAAAATAAAGAAGGCCGCCTGTGCTGCAAACGCCCCAACATGATCTTCATTTAGCCTATTCATAAATCCTTGAATGTCTTTTATCAGTTTCCGCATCAACTGCTCCTTCCGGCATTTCTTTTCTGATCTTTCATGCCGTATTCAAAAATCCTTATAGCTTTTGAAAGCATATCACAAAATTGAAGATAGGTCAATTTCCTTGTAAAAATAGTTCAATATCTCCTGCCAGCTTTTGCCTTGAGAAGCCAGGTGATTAGCACCATTTTGACTCATGCCCACACCGTGTCCGTATCCGCCACCTTCAAAATAATATCCGGTAATCTGATTATTTTCATAAACCGGGGTACAGGTGAAATAAGCGCTGGGCATCAGACTCATCTCCGTGGTGGTAGTGCCGTCCTGTCTGGTAACCGGTATGCCCTCGGTGGAAAAAACCTGACGGATCATATATTCGCTGTCCAGAATCTTCTCGCCTTGACTGCCGATCAATTTCAATTCATCCACGGCGCCTCCTCCACTTTTTTTCAATATCATAATCCCCTTCAAAGACCCAATTCCATACTTGTCAATCCGGGAGTTCAGATAATCCATGGAGAGTGTCACATTCCAGCGGTACCAGGGCTCCGAACTTTCCAGATCTCCGCTGTTCACACATTGAAGATACTTCTCAGGCTCTTGGGACCATACTTCATTGGTACTTGTAGAACCCGAAGAAGTGGAGAAAAAGTATGCGGTAATAGGCTGGCCATCGCAGGTCATCACCTGTCCCGCAGTGGAATCCACGGCCTGATCCGTGGAAGGCTGTCTGGAGATGTTGTTAAACACCTGGAAGGACACGCTGTCATCCACATCTGCGTGTAGATCGGCCAAGGCTCCCTCCTGCATCTGCTTCCAGGCATACGTCCTTGCGCAGACGGCCTGGGCCTTCAATGCTTCGGCTTCATAGGTGGAGGGCATCTCGCTGGGCACCACATATTTCAGATAGGTCTCCAGATCCAACACATTAATCACCAGCAGTCCCTCTCCGGACCGATAGATTTCCAGGCTGCCTTCATAGGTTGGAGGACCTTGCTCGCGTTTGATGGAATTCAGAGTAAAACCAGCACTTTCATCTTCCGGAACCAGCTTCAGGGTGCCCGCGCTATCAAACAGACTGCTGGAGCCATCCAGATCGATGGTCTCTCCGGCCTGGAAGCTATGCTGCCCATCCTGAGTGCTGGTATTGCTATTACAGGTCAACGATAGATTGGGATGATATTCTCCAGCAAAATCCTGGGTTTTAATGAGCACCCGAATCACCTTCTCCAATTCGGCAGCACTGTTCCCACCTGTATTGGCATCAGAATCCGTCCCTTCAGCGGTCTGTGGATCTTGCACGGTGGATTCCGTACCGGAGTCTCCTGTCCCATTCCCTGCAGAAGTTGGCAGCTGACCCGCTTCACCTCTGGTCGTACCTGAAGAAGCCCGATTCTCCCCACCGTTTCCGGATTCCTTACTCTGCTGGCTGTCTGCCGCCGGCAACTTATTATTTTTTTGAATCTCTGCTGTATAAAGCAAACCAGCTATACATAAGAATAGTAGTATGATGTTTTTCCATTTCATTTTCATACTCTATTATATGTATAGCTGGCATGTGCAATACCTGTGGTTCTGTTATTTATCCGTAGCAACAAAATCTATTCAATTACTTCGAACTTATAAATTGTTGTAGTATCATACTTCTCTCCGGCTTTTAGTATAGGAGATGGGAATTCCGGCGTGTTCACAGCATTCGGGTAGAACTGGGATTCCAGGCAGAAACCGCTCCGGTTCTGATACTGAGCACCATCTTTTCCTTACTGTTCTCCTACAAAGTTCCCGGCATAGAACTGTACGCCCACACAGTCGGTATAGGCTCTCATGCGGATTCCTGTCTTCTCACTGTAGGCTACTGCCATCTCTTCAATACCGTCTTTACGATTCAAGACATAATTATGGTCAAATCCACCTGTGAAGTTCAGCTGCTCAAAATCTGCATCGATATCTCGTCCAATGGCCTTGGCTGAGGTGAAGTCCATGGGTGTGCCGGCAACGGGTGCGATCTCGCCTGTTGGGATGGATTTGGAATCAAGTACCGGTGTATAATAATCCCCATGTATGGTCAATATCTGATCTTCCACAGTGGTGCCGCTGTCCTGTCCATCCAGATTAAAGTAACTGTGATTGGTCATATTAACAACGGTGTCCTTATCACAGCTCCCCTCGTAGTGGAGCTCAACTGCATGATCCTCTGTTAAAGTATAGGTCACAGAAAGATCCAGTCTTCCTGGAAATCCTTGATCCAAATCGGGGCTCACTATATGTAAAGTAATTGACTGGTCTGTTACATCTGTAACCTCCCAAAGTCTTTGCTCGTAGCCATCCGGATTGCTGTGAAGGTTGTTTTCATTTTCATTGGCTGCGAGTTGATATGTCACTCCATCCAACGAAAAGGAGGCATTGGCGATTCGATTGCCGCTTCGTCCGATCACCGCTCCAAAAAAGCAGGTTCCCTGCAGATACTGCTCAATATTATCGTATCCGAGTACCACATCTCTCTTATTCCCTTCCCTATCAGGAACCTTCACGGATACCAGGAGCGCTCCAAAATCCGAAACACTGATTTCTGCCCCCTGACCATTCGTCAACGTATAGAGGGTAGCCTTAACACCATCCGGTGCTGTTCCAAACTCTTTCTTAACCATCTTGTCCATCTCCTTTATATATAATTCAAGGGGCAGCTGCTTAACGCAACGGCCCCTTTTTTTCATTAGTAACCCCGAAATGCCGTTTCCTATATTTTGACTCCTAGCCACAGCTAGGTGGGCCGCCGCAGTACCTGCTTTTGCCTTCCACTGACATCTGTTTCCAGGGTGGCTTGACATCCGTAGGACAATGATGAGCATCCCGTTTAAAGTAAATGTAGGTTCAAAATAGTAGGAGTGTCGCACATTCCAGGAAATTACTTTTTTCTCTATAATCTATCAATATATTCCTTTTTCTAATCTAGATTATACCCTTGTTTCATTATATTTTCAAGTGTTAATTTCAACCAGCGGCTATCATGGTCATAGGTATCTCGTACAAAGTTCCTGACTTCAAATGATAATACACACCATGCCGCCCTTGCTGTCATTGACAATTTTCTGCATGGAATCCTGCAATTTCACCTGACTTTCTTCGGTGATTTGAGCGATTTTTGTTTTAATACCATCCTCTACTAATTGTTCCACAGACTTGCCGAATATATTCGTATTCCAGATTCCTTCTTCTTGTTTTGCACTTTCTTTGATGAACACAATCAGATCCTTGGCCTGCTCCTCCGTTCCCACGATCGGTGCTATCTCCGTCTCTATATTAGCCTTTATCATGTGGATGGACGGACTTGTGGATTTGATTTTTACACCAAATTTATTACCTTGTTTTATCACCATTGGCTCTTCCATGGTAATCTCTTCTTTCTCCGGAATCACAACACCATACCCACATCCCCGAACCGATTCCAACGCATTTTGAACTTTCACATACTCCTGTTTCATCTGGGACAGATCCCTCAACGTATGCATCAGATCATACTCACCTACGATGGAAACGCCCGTCATCTCACTCATCATCTCATAATAGTACTTTTCCTTCATGTCAATCCGGACCTTCACCACACCTGTGGACAGATCCAGATTTAACAGCGTAGATTCTTTTACGAATTCGCTATCCAGACTGATGGCAGAACGTTTCACATCCCTTACATATTGAATCTGTCCTGTCATCTCTTTAATCTTCTCGACCAGCTGTTTTTTTACCGGATTAGTTAGGGGCAGCAATTCCACCCATTTGGGTATGTAAAACTCCACCTGACGTACAGGAAATTCATAGAGAATATGTTCCAGAATTTTGACAATATCGTCTTTTCTGAGCTGATCACAGTTCACAGGAATACAATCTGCCTGATATTTCTTACCGATTTCATCCGCCATCTTTATGGCATCTTCCCCATATGGCCTCACCGTATTCAATAGAATCAAATATGGTTTTCCTTGTTTCTTCAACTCCATCACCGTGCGTTCTTCCGCACCCACGTAATTCTCTCTTGGAATCTCACCAAAGGAACCATCGGTGGTCACCAAAAGCCCTATGGTGGAATGTTCGGAAATAACTTTTTTCGTCCCTACCTCAGCTGCCTGACGGAAGGGAATTGCCTCTTCAAACCATGGTGTTTTAACCATACGCTCTTTTTCGTTTTCCATATTCCCCAGCGCATCAGGAACAAGAAATCCAACGCAGTCAATCAATCTGAGTTTCACCCGGATATCGTCGCCCAGAATCACATCCATGGCATCCTTTGGTATGAATTTGGGTTCCACCGTCGTGATTAGCTTACCGGATCCGCTCTGAGGAAGCTGGTCTCTGATCTCAGCCTGAGCATGCTCTTCCATATTCGGAAGCGCCAGCACCTCCAGAAATCTGCGGACAAATGTTGACTTACCGGTTCTTACCGGACCTACAACCCCAACCAGGAACTGTCCCTTGGTACGGGCTTGTATATCTTTGTAAACAGCAAATGCATCCATAACTTTACCCTGTCCTTTCCCATATAGTACACCAGGTAATCGCCAATTCCCGCGTCCGCATAGAATATCTTGATTTCAGTCACTGGTCTGGGAGCACAGCGATTGCCTAATACTGCTACACTATATGTTGTTTTGCTCTAATTTATGACTATTTCGCCCAATCTGGCGCTTCTATCATATTAGACATCCTGCTCTTAATTGAGTGAGAATATCCATAAATTTTATAAATTATTTTCTTTTTTATTTATATTCATTATATTTTATTG
>DVNN01000230.1 GCA_018714325.1 Candidatus Pelethocola excrementipullorum | reverse complement strand
TAGGTATGACCTTCCACACGAGCCCAGCCGGTAAGCATCTTTCCATCCGGATCCAGGTAATACCGCCCCTCGTCGCTTACCCATCCGACGACTTTCTCTCCCTTTTCGTCCAGGTAATACCAATCTCCCATTACCTCCTGCCAATCCCCTACGGCAAGGATTCCCCGATAGTCAAAGTAACGTTCCACCCCATATACTTCCCGCCAGCCACTTCTGACCGGCTCGCCAGAATCATCCAGATATTGAAGTCCCTCAGCACCTGCATGCCATCTTTTCATCTCTGTATTGGCAGGTACCAACTGGGGTTTGGTGACCACCGCTATGATACCTGTCAGGACAGCCAAAGCCGCCAATAACAGATTTCCTCTCTTGTACCAATTCATTATTTATCCTCCGTACCAGCGCTTCCTTCACCTATTGATCCAAAACGCTATGTAAATCAATTACTGCTGTTCTGTTAATCCTCAGCCAGCATATTCATCCTAGTATGTTAACTTGAATTCTTCTCATCCCTATTATTAATCATACCACAAAGCTAACGCGCTTTCATGAATATTTTCTTACTATTGCTTTAGGATCTCTCAAAAGATACCGGAAACAGAGCCAGACATCGAAGAGATGATTCGGTTGTCAAAACCCTATGATATAAGAAAAACCGATGCAGCCTAAGCTACACCGGTTTCTCTTATATACTCTTTAATTGTCCCGCTATTGCGGGAATTTTACACTATATTATGCAAGTTTAACAGGGTTAATCTTCACACCAGGTCCCATGGTAGAAGCAACTGTTACGCTTCTTAAATACTGACCTTTCAATGCGGAAGGTTTAGCCTTGTTAATTGCACCAATCAGCGTCTGGAAGTTGTCCGCTAACTGCTCCTCTGTAAAAGAAGCTTTTCCAATTGGCACGTGAACGATGTTTGTTTTATCGAGGCGGTACTCAATCTTACCTGCTTTAATATCATTTACAGCTTTAGTAACATCCATGGTTACTGTTCCTGCTTTCGGGTTCGGCATTAAACCTTTCGGTCCAAGTACACGTCCCAGACGTCCAACAACGCCCATCATGTCCGGTGTAGCAACTACTACATCGAAATCCAGCCAGCCTTCATTCTGGATCTTCGGAACAAGCTCCTCAGCTCCAACGAATTCAGCGCCTGCTGCAACTGCTTCATCAGCCTTAGGTCCTTTAGCGAATACCAAAACGCGAACTTTTTTTCCTGTTCCATGAGGCAGTACAACTGCTCCACGAATCTGCTGGTCAGCATGACGTCCATCACATCCTGTACGGATATGAACTTCAATTGTCTCGTCAAATTTTGCAACGGCTAATTTCTTAACCATGTTGATAGCATCTGATGGATCGTAAAGTGCTGCACGATCAACTGCTTTCGCAGCTTCTGTATATTTCTTACCGTGTTTCATTTTCTATAACCTCCTAGTGGTAGTTGCGGGAATTTCCCTCCCACGTCTCTTCTTTTTACTTTATAAGGTAGTCCGATTCCTGAACTTTGGCCGCAGCCTATGTTGCCAGGCCTAAGGTCCTTCGGACAGAATATGCACAAATCTCAAGATTTGCATCTCGCATGCTTTCGCAATGCTGCGCTTTATTCTTCTACTGTGATACCCATACTTCTTGCTGTTCCGGCAATCATGCTCATAGCTGCTTCGACGGATGCTGCATTTAAGTCAGGCATCTTCATCTCTGCGATCTCACGAACTTTGTCTTTTGAGATTGTAGCAACTTTGTTTTTGTTCGGAACGCCTGAACCAGATTTCAGGTTACAAGCTTTCTTCAGCAATACAGCTGCCGGAGGAGTTTTGGTTACAAAGCTGAAACTTCTGTCTGCGTATACAGTGATTACAACAGGGATGAGTAAATCTCCCTTATCAGCAGTTCTGGCATTGAACTCCTTTGTAAACTGTACGATATTAACACCGTGCTGACCTAAAGCCGGTCCTACCGGTGGTGCTGGTGTCGCTTTACCAGCAGGGATCTGTAATTTGATATATCCTGTTACTTTCTTTGCCATTGTCAGGCACCTCCTATAATGTGGTAATTGCGGGAATTTCCCTCCCACGAGCTCTACGGCATCACATCACATGCCGCGAATCTCTTTGTACTTCCTGTTACATCTTTCTTACTTCTGCGAAACTGATTTCTACCGGCGTCTCGCGGCCGAACAGCTCAACATTGATGGTGACAACCTGTTTTGCTTTATTAATGCTCTGGATAACGCCAGTTGTTTCTTCCCAGGCACCGCCTGTTACAACAACTGCATCGCCTTCCTCCAGATCGATGATCACATCTGCCGGCCTCACTTCATCAGTAAGTCCCAGAGCATTCATCTCAGTCTCAGTCAGCGGTACCGGTTTTGATCCCGGTCCTACGAATCCAGTCACACCTCTTGTATTTCTAACAACATACCAGGTATCATCATTCATCACCATGTTTAAAAGAACATAGCCCGGAAACATTTTTCTCTGTACCTGTTTCTTGGTTCCGTTCTTGACTTCAACAACTTCTTCCATAGGAACACGCACTTCGAGAATCTGGTCCTCAAGATGTCTGTTTTCAATTGTCTTTTCGATGTTGGCTTTCACCTTGTTTTCGTAGCCCGAATACGTGTGGACTACGTACCAATTAGTTTCTGACATTGAATCACCCTTGTCCTTACTTAATAATTAAGTTCACAAACTCCAAGACAACACTATCTACCAGAGTAATCAGAGCGCACATGATAACAGAAATCACCAATACGGCGATGGTCTGTTTGCTAAGCGTCTTTTTATCTGTCCAAACGATTTTCTTGAATTCGGACTTCAATCCTTTAAACCAACTCTTCTTAGCTTTTTTTTCCTTTACTGCATCTGCCATCTTATCACCTCATAATTCCAGCACGCCTTGGCACGTCTGATTTGTACGGCCGAGGCAATCATCTTAATAAGATAATTACTTGGTTTCTTTGTGCATTGTGTGTGTTTTGCAGAATCTGCAATATTTTTTGGTTTCCATTCTGTCAGGATGATTCTTTTTTTCTTTTGTCATGTTATAGTTACGTTGTTTACATTCTGTACATGCCAATGTGATATTTACGCGCACGACTTCCACCTCCACTGTGTATTTGCGTTATTGGGTGAATAAACTCACCTGCGACGGTCTATTTTCAATACAAACTCCAGGGATGCCGCCCTAAATTTGTGCATAAAAAAAAGACCTACTTCCACGTCACCTGCTAAATATAGCATATAACAGCGGAAAAGTCAAGTTTTTTGTAAAATTCTATACGCATTTTTGTGGCTGATTGGGCCAGTCTTTCCTTCGTCGGACCGACCCTTTAAAAAGCCACTTTTAACTCTCATTCATTCGTCATCAAAATCGTCACCGTAAGATCCGGCGGCAGAAAAGAATTCTCTTCCGGTAATTCCTTTTCTCTGGCGCTCTGATTCCACCAACTCACTGAGCATCTCCTTCACTTCGCGGCTGTTCTTGATATTCTTCAGAACCAGGATAGCATCAGTTGCATCCGTGGTCTTAAGAGTAACCGTTCCCGTGCCACAGATTCTGTTACCCAATGTCCTGGTAAGCGATATATCCAGAACACGATAAATCAGACATTCATGCTCCTCTTGACTCACCAGACCATGTTGACAGTAGATTCTGCCCTTAGCAATCCGATATTTATCAAAGGTAAAAGGGAACCACAGAACATGCCTGCGCCCTTCCCAGAGCGGCTCTTCATTATGTAAACTCTCCGTCATACGTCTCACCCTCTTATGGTTTTTACTAATGATATCACGAAACCATGATCTTCGCAAGAATTTCAGCTGGTTCATGCACTTGAAACTGCTCAGCCGGATCAACCGCAAAAGGGTCAGGCCTTTACCGACCCGCTGGTCACTCCGGCGATGATCCATTTCTGGCAGAACACATAGACGATAAGGATTGGGATCAGCACCATCAGATAAGAGGCAAATGCCAGATTGTACTGAGTGGCAAACTGCCCCTTAAAGACGTACTGGGCCAATTGTAAGGTCTGGTACTTTGCATCGCTTAAAAGTACCAGTGGCATCAGGAAATCATTCCAGGTCCACATAAAGGACATGATAGCCACGGTGGCGCTCATGGGCTTCATGAGCGGAAAGATGATTTTGATGAAGGTCTGAGTTGTTGTCGCCCCATCGATGATTGCCGCCTCTTCCAAGGCTACCGGCAATGATTTCACTTGCCCTGCATACAGGAAGGTATTCATGGGCAGACCGAATATAATATACAAAAAGGTAATGCCATAGATATTGTCCATATGGAATAAAGATGCCTGCTTCACCAACGGCAGCATCAGTACATTGAAGGGAATAAACATGGCACTGATAAAGTAGTAATACATCACTTTGAAAAACCAGTTCTTTTCCTTATTCCTGGTTATGGCATATGCCGTCATGGAATTAGTCAAAATCGTAAATACCAGAGTAACTACGGTGATAAATAAAGTGTTGATGAATTTCTTTGGATATTCGGTCATTTTCCACGCATCAGCAAAATTTTGCCAGTGGATCTGCTTGGGCAGTGCCAAGACATTCCCCATCTCCTGGGGCGATTTCAATGCAATCACCACGGTGATGTACAAAGGGCCGAAGATAAGCAGTATGGCCAACGCAAATAATAGGATTGTGAGAGGCCAGTTCACCCGTTCTTTTACTCTTGCTTTTTTCAATTTATCTTCGCCTCCCTCTTCTCCAATACCTTTAACTGAAATACAGAGATGACGGCAATCACAACAAACAGAATAACCGCATTGGCAGATTGATAGGCAAACTGCCCGCCATCGAATCCCCGCTTATAGATCAATACGGAAATACTGGTTGTTGAAGTACCAGGTCCTCCGCCTGTCATGGCCATAATCTGGTCGAAGGCCATCAGGAATCCTTTTACACTTAATACCATATTGATGGTAAAGAAGGGTGCGATGAGGGGAAATGTAATCTTAAAAAACCTCTGCAGCCCCTTGCTTCCATCCACTGCAGCAGCCTCGTACACATCTTTGTCAACAGTCTGAAGCCCTGCCAGATAGATCATCGTGTTAAATGCCATGGACTGCCATACCGTAACGAACAGCACACCTAGCCAGGCTTTGTTCGTTCCCAGAATGTTCACGCTGAGTGCCTCTATTCCCAATGCCTTGCCCAAATCAGGGAAAACGTTGCCAAAGATGAAATTGAATACGAATCCTATGATCAACGTGCCCAGCATATATGGCAGAAAATATACGGCTTTTAATAAACCTCTGCCCTTTATCTTACCGTTCAGTCCACAGGCCAGGGCAAGGCTCAGAAGATTTACCAGTACCGTTGCACAAAATGCAAATTTGAACGTAAACCAATAAGTCTGTCTGATTGTTGGATCCTTGAAGAACATAAAGTAATTATCCAGCCCTATGAATTCCCAGTTTCCGAATCCCTTCCAGTCCGTAAAGCTATAGAAGATTCCCTGTAAAAATGGTATCGTATGAAATATGAAAAACAACACAGCCATCGGGGCCACCATCATATAAAACGGCCATGCAACCTTTGCCCTGGATTTTTTCACACCCTTCACCTCTCTTCCTTATGTATCATGGTTTAGTTTACGTTTAAAATATCGTACTGCTCATCGCATTTTTTCAAGGTAGCTTCTATATTTTCCTGATCAGCCATTCCATTTTCCCTATTTAAGAAAAACTCCGATAGAATCGCTGCCAGGTCATAGCCGCTGGGATAATAGTGATCTGAGAAATCCACTACTTTACCATCTGTGATATTCTTTGCCAGGCTGGCTACGGATTCATCCTCCTGCATCACACCTTCCACCGGCGAAAACGCAAACTGTTCTTCCATATACTGCTGACTGTTTTCCGGCTGCAACATAAAGGAAACAAACTTCTTAGCGGCTTCCGGATTCTTACATTGAGTGGTTACGGCCAACAATACATCAATGCCCGATGCGGTCAAATTCTTAGCCTCGTCATTTGTAGTCGGATAAGCAAACATATCCAGGTTGATATCAGGATTTGTCTTCTTCAGCTCAGGAACTGTCCAGCTGCCGTTGATCAGCATAGCGGCAGAACCGTTTGCGAAGTTTCTATTCCCGTCGTCATAGGACGTCCCCATATAATCAGCCTGTCCATACTGGATGACCTGTAAGTATTTTTCCAACACCTCTTCATGAGTTCCTGTAAATGTAGCTTTTCCATCCTTCCTGTCAAATAAGAAGTTTTCCGGCTGAAGGTCAGCTGCCATTGGATTCCAGGATAGCAGTGTTGTCCATCCATCCTTAAAGGTGAATTCAAAAGGTTGGATACCCGCACTCTCCAAAGTTTCACATACTTCCATAAACTCATCCCAGGTAGACGGAACTTCAACACCGGCTTCCTTAAACAAATCCACATTGTAAATTATGCCTGATGCATTGGTTGCAAAAGGGGCGCCATAAGCCTTTTCATCTCTGTCCGCGTTAATTTGATACAACATATTCATATAGGATGGATTAATCGTTTTTATGAAATCCTCATCACTTAGGTCAATCAGAACTCCAACGTCTGTCAGCTCCGTATATCGGTTATCCCCTCCATATGCAAGAATATCAGGCAAATCATCCTTCGTCATACGGGTCTTTAATACCGTGCCCGCATCCGCCGGTGCATTTAAAGTAACCTTAATATCCGGGTTCTGCTCATTGAAACTGTCTACCAGCGACTGCAGAGTCGAAACACTTTCCATCTTGGAAGAAAAAAGCTCAAGTTCTGTCACACCAGAATCCGCCTTTCCTGATGCTTCATCTCCTTTTCCGGAACAACCCACAAGCGTACCTGCCACTAAAGAACCAGCCAGCCCCAATGCTACCATCTTTTTCATTTTCATAGTGCTACTCCTTTACTTTCAATCCTTTTTCGTGTTTGTTACATTACTCTATAACAAGAGTATATAGAATCCTTGTAAACTGCGGTATAAGATATTTGATATGCTCTATATAACTTTTTTTACTTCTTAGTGAAAACAGTGGTAAGAAATTACCTGCGATAACTCGGGTGTCGAAGCCCTGTGATATAAAAAATCCAGCGGTGCTGTAACCTCTACAAGCCTCCGCTGGATATCTGCTAATATTCATTCATCCTTCATCTTTCCCACATCTATATTGATCAGGCGTAATACCATAGTACTTCTTAAAGGTCTGTATGAAGTATGAAGTATCATTATATCCCACATATCCGGCGATTTCCGTGACCTTAAAGATCGTATTCAACAACAGATCGGCCGCCTTATTCATCCTGAATTGTATGAGATATTTTGTAAAATTCATCCCGGTCTCTGCCTTAAACAAACGACTGAGATAACTGGAATTCATAAAGTACTTATGGGTGGCCAGCTCACCTAAGGAAATTTCACTTTGATAATTAAGCCTGACGTATTTCTTGATTTCCTCAATAATATGCTTATCACTGTTCGCCTCCTGAACCTCGCATGTATTCTTCAGGATACCCATAATATAGTCCTTTAACTGTTCCAGGGTTCTATAGTGGTATAAGTCTGATCGGAAGGAAAACAAAAAGTATTCACCTGAAATCTCCTGTTCATTCAGACGTTCTTTTTGATAATAGGCCCGGCTGATGGATAAAAAGATCTGCATGATGCCGCTGTAAAAGGAATAGATATTTACCTTTTCTTCTTCACAATGGTGGAAGAACTTTTCCACTACCAGAGCAGCCTGCTTATAATCGCATCTCACGATACTTTCATATAATGCCAATTCTGCCTCCCTGGTCATCAGAGTACTCAGGTTCAGTTCCTTCTCATACTCATAGAGGCAGCCCTCTCCCTCCAAAATCCTTCTATTAATGGCATAGATACAATCCTTATATGCCGATTCCAGCTGATCGATACCCCTACAAGTCTGGCTGCACCCTCCCGTAAGGACAATTCCTCGCTGAAGCGCACATTCCTTAATTATATTATCAACTGTTATGCAGTCTTTTCTCCCCTTTTCCGGCTCCGAGAAATACACGATTATGATTTCATCGGGCAAAGAGAAATAGAACACAAAGGCCGGAGACCTCTTTAACTTCTCCCTGATCTCCCAGCACACTTCATCCGCTACTCCTTCTGGTGATGTTCCGGCTCCCTCCAGCAAAAACAGCCGATAGGAGTTGGTTTCGAAATTCCCCTCGCATTCTGCTTCAAATTTCTGAAGCAGTTCCTTATCCTTTATCATATCTGTAATCGTGAGATACTGGCAGGAGGTCTGTAACAGAAGCTGGTTCACTTGCTCCTCCACCGATTTTTCCGTTCTCTCCCTGGCTTCCCGTACGGCCTCCATGGCTTCCCTTAGCTCATCGGGTTTTAAAGGTTTCGTCAGGTAACTTTTCACACCATATACAATTGCCTTTTTGGCGTAATCAAAATCCATATACCCGCTTTCTATCATCACATCGGTCTTCGGATGATGTTCTGCTATGTATTTTGCAACCTCTAAACCATCCATCTCGGGCATTCTGATATCCGTAATAACCAGATCTACCTTGGTTGTCTTCATGAATTCCACCAGCTGCTTCCCCGTTTCAAATGCCCCGCAGATTTCTATTTCTATAGGCAGTTCTCTTAATAATTTCAACAGAACTTCTCTGGAATAATATTCGTCCTCCGCAACTGCCACCCTTAACATAAGTCACCTCTCTCCTCATGATTACCATGCTCCTTAATGCACACCAACATCTGAATACAAGTAAACTCACTTTCCACACTGGATACGGTGATTCCATAATCCTTGCCATAGAAGTTCTTTAGTCTCGCATTCACATTTTTCAGTCCGATTCCCTGACTGGTATTATCCAAAATCATCTTCTCGTTGGTCTTTGATAATACTTCATTCAGCTTCTTTACTTTCTCCTCCGACATCCCGCACCCATCATCATAGATTCTCAGCATCAACCGCTCCTCCACTCTCCTGGCAGAAATTCTCAAGGAATCCTTCATCCTCCTTATGCCAAAAGCATGCTCAATGGAATTCTCCACGATAGGTTGTAACACAAATTTAATCACCCCTATATCTAAAAGCTCCTCATCGATGTCAATTTCAACCTGAAACCGATTGGGAAAGCGGACGTTCTGGATGTTCAGATAATTTTTCAACTGGGTCAGCTCATCCCTCAGACTCACGAAGTCTGACCCCTTTATATTATACCGGAACATATCGGAAAGACTCTCCGTAATCAATGGTATTTCTTCGATATTCCGTAATCTGGCTATGGCACTGACCGTATTAAGAGAATTATACAAGAAGTGAGGATTAATCTGGAACTGCAACATCTTAAGCTCGGTTTCCTTCTGATTAATCTGGGCAATATAAAGCTTCACAATACTGTCATTAATCCTCTGTCCCATGAGATTATAGATATTAATCAGCTGCCCAATCTCATCCTCTCTCTCATTCTTATCTTCATAGGGTTTGACTTCTCCCTGCCTTGCCTGAGCCATGGTTCTTGTTAACTGTTTAATGGGTTTACTGATCTGCTTGGATAAAATACAGCTCAAGATACCGGAAACCACCAGAATCAGAATGGACCATAACATAATCGGAAGCAAATTCTCCATGCTGTTCCTCATCAGAGATTCCTTGGGCACATAATGTACCATATACCATCCGGTGGCCTCATTCTTTAAAACCGAGACCATACAGGGAACCCCATGGATAGTAACCTCCGACTCCTGCTTTGGGGAATCGCCAATCCGAGAAAGAGACAGTAAGGCATCCTTTTTCTCATCTTCTTCTTCAAAACTAGTCTCAAGATTCAAAAAAGAATCTCTGGAATTATACAGGACATTCTCCTGATTGATAATGGCATAAGAAACCTGGGTATCATTCTCCTTCAACACCAAATTAAAATCATTGGCGATGGATCCGAAATCCAGATCCACCAAAAGATAGGCAAAAGGCTCCTCTTCACCGATATCGAATAACCGCTGCTTAACCGTGACCATGGAATAACTGCTGTCACCAATCTTTTGAGGCATCACCTCTGTAAAACATCTTTTATTTTTCGAAGTGTCAGAAATATTGGACAACTCCTCCTTCATCTCCTTGATATAATCTTCTGAAATATAACTAATGCTGCAATAGACATCCCCTTTGGCCGTTATGGCCGTAACACGTAAAATGTTAGGATTGGTGATTGTGAGCATCTTCAAAGTCTCTTGCACATATAATTGTCTTTCGAACTTGGCCGCCGCATCCATTTCAGATACAGATTCATGGAGGATGATATTCAATTTATTATTGAGAAGATGGATGTAATTCAAGGAATTACCATTCCCCATGGCGATATCAAAACTCATATTCATCTGCACATTAGCCTGCTTCATATATTCCATATTATAGGCCATGGCCGACGATACACTATTGATATAGAAGATGATAAATACAAGAATCATCAAAAGTATTAGTACCAAATAGGTACATAAAATTTTCCCCCGGAAGGATAACTTCTTCAATATCTTAAGCATACTACGATTACTCCCCTGTCATTGTACTTTACGCCAAAATGCGGCGGGCGCCCTCTAAAGTGCTCCTGCCGCATTGTCCGCCTCTCTATTCCTGGTTTTGATAGGATTCCCTCACCTTCTGGGTCAGCTCTTTCCCACCCTGGGAATACCACTCGCTTACGAATGTGTCAAAATATGCCACCGGTTTTTCCCCACTGACAATTTGCAGGAAGGCCTGTTTTTCCAGCTTTAAAAGATTGGAGGACACCTCTCCATCCACCTCTCCCAAAGATAAGGGAATATTACTCTCAAATCCCGAATCCACCAGCAGACCGACCGCAGTGATCCGGGAGGCATAGGCTGCCCATGCATTTGCCGTGGTCAAATTCCCGTTCAAATAGGATTTGCAGGTATTAAAATAAGAGTACTCCAGTCCTGAAAGGGATTCTATTGGATAATCTCCCTCCAGGGCATCCCTGATATTTCTTGTGGTACGGTACAGCGCATCCCTGTAATCCACATTGATATTCATGGGGCGGGCAGTAGGATCCACATTTAATGCAAAATACTCATTGATTTCCTCCGCCTTCTTATCCTGATATCTTGAATAGTCAAACATAACACTGATATATTTTGGCACGATTTCCGGATGCTTATATCCTTTTCTCACCACCACATACTGCCAGTCACTATACGATTCGAAGGTCTGCACCTTATTTTCATCTTCGCTGGTCAGAAAATAAGGCTGCCACTCCGCCTGAGGATCGGCACTATAAGAGGACATCAGAGGGTTATTGGGCGCCCACCAGCTTCCAAAGAAAGCCCCACATTGCCCTTCGTCAATCAGATCATTGATATTCTCCGGCGTTCTCAGCAGAAATTTAGGATCCAGAATCCCCGTCTGATACAGATAATTCATATAGGCCAGGGCCGACTTCGTCTCCTGAGTCAGGGAGCCATAAGTCACATTCCCTTTTTCATCCAGAATCCAGCTCTGGGGCGCGGTGTGGAACATGGTGAAGATGGGGTCCACCGAATAGGTCGAACTGCTTTTGGATACCATGCTGGTATTGCAGGCCAATCCAATGGTTTCATTATCACCTGCCACATCCGCTTCCACAAACTTTTGGATGATGTCCATGGCCTCTTCCATGGTCTGGGGTTCTTCAAGGCCAAGTTGGTCGATCCAGTCTTTTCTCATCCAAAGCATCATGGCACCGTGATCTATTACCGTATCCGGCAAGGCATAGAGTTTCCCATCATAGGTTGCCGACTGCAGGAGTCCTTCTCCATAACTTTCATACATCTCCTTCACACGGTCAGAGGCACATTCCTCATATACATCAGTAATATCCTCAACCAGATCATACTTGATGAGTTCTTTCAGATTATCCCTGCCTTTCACCACCATGATATCCGGTATGTCTCTGTCTTTAATCGCCAGCCTCACAGTCTCATCATACTGTTCCCCATCTTCCATCTCAAAGATATCCTTGTTCTGAATATTCAGAATCTCCTTCAGATATCGGGTGTAACCATTATTCTCATAAGTCTCTCCAACGGGCAGATTGGCATTGTTGGCACCTGATATTTTCCCCAACGTATAGGTCACCTCTTCCGGATACTTGCCATAAGGCGTATGCTCAGCGTTCTCCCATTCTTCCTTGATCTCTTCCCGGGTTTTTGTGTTTACCATTGGCTGGTCACTCACCCCTCCGGGCGACCCTTTCCATATCCAGAAGCCGGCCGCCGTTCCTACGGCCGCCAGACCTAATAGCACCAATATTATTTTCTTTCGCTTCACCATGAATTACATCCCCTCCGTGTCTTTAGGAATCCGGAACTCCACACAAGTACCTTCTCCCTCACTGCTGGTCACATGAAGCCCATACTCTTCTCCATACAACAACACAATACGATCATTTACATTTCTCACCCCATATCCCTTGGAGTGATAAGTCGCAACTTGCTCCGCCTTTTCCTGCTTCATGCCGGTTCCATTGTCACGTACACTCAGATACAAGGTGTCTTCATCCTGCGAAATAGTGATCCACAGGTTTTTCTCTTCTTTTTCTGAAGTATCCAGACCATGCTCAATGGCATTTTCAACCAGGGGCTGCAGCATCAGCTTTGGAACCTGATAACTAAAGGTATTGCTGTCCACATCCTCAATGACCTTAAAATTATCATCATGCATGATCAGCTGGATCTGCAGATAGGCCCTGATATTATTCAACTCACTTTCCATGGTTGTCATGGTCTCGCCTCTGTTCAGGCTGGTACGGTAAAATGTGGACAAGGCCAATGTGACTTCGCTGATTTCCGGTTCTTCTGCTTCGATGGCCTTCCAATTGATGATTGAAAGTGAATTATATAAGAAATGGGGGTTGATCTGTGCCTGCAAAGCCCTCATCTCCGTCTTCTGAAGTTCAATCTTAGATTCATAGACTTCGGAAATCAGTTTGTTAATCTCCTTCATCATCCTTCGGAAGGTACGGATCAACACACCCACCTCATCCATGGAATCACTATTAATCGTCACTTCCCGTGGCCCCAGATTAATCTGATTCATGTTCTCGGTCAGATGCTCAAGCCTCCTCATCATACCTCTGGACCCGAAATAACCCAGCAGCAAAATCAACAGGGCACAGACCCCCAGAATAGGGAAATTCCTCGCAATAAGATGATTGGCCGATTCCGTCATCACCTTTGTAGGGCGGTATAGATAGAACTTCCATCCCGTGTCCTTCATCTCATCTACAGAGTATGTATAATGGGATTTGATATACTCTTCCGATTCCGCCTGAGCAGGACGATATTCCTCGCTCATGGAATAGCTGGAATATACGGTATCCCCCTGCCGGTCAAAGATGGCACCCCCGGTATTATCCTTGCTCAAATTGCTGAATGGCTCCAGCATTCTGTTATAGTCCAAAGTAATTGTCAGGACCGCTGTAATTCCTTCGTCGTTGAAGAACTTCCGGCTGGCTATGATTTCCCGACTGGTTCCCCGCTTTACAAACCACTGCACTTTTTCCGTGGACTCCAGATGAGGATACCAGAATTCCCCTTCTGCGCTGCTCATGGGAGCAAGGGTATTTCCATGTTCCACTTTAATATTTTCAGCATATAACGTAATTTTCTGAATTTCTTTGTGATAGATCTGAGGCATGGTGAACAGCGGATCCGCCACCTCTGTATACTCCAGATAAGCCTCATAGTCAGATGTGTATTCAGTATCTATAATCTTTCTCAAATCCTGGGAATAAGATAGATAATTGATCAGATTCCCATAGATTTCCACCTGATTGTCCAGGGTATTCACCGCCTGGCCCAAAGTGTCTTTCAGGTTATTCTCCTCATTAGCCCGCAGCAGCTTAAGAGTGCCTGACTGCATATACATACTAATGATGGTTACAGGAATTAAGCTGGCAACTATAATCAAAATTGTCAGCTTATATCTGTATTTTAAGTCTTTAAATTTACGGATGATCTTCTTCATCTGTTGCCGTTCCCTTTCGGTAGGACTCCGGTGTGTTGCCAAAATATTCCCGGAAGCTTCGTCCAAAGTAAGAATTGTTAGGAAATCCCACTTTCTTAGCAATCTGCACAATCTTCATACTGGTGGTTTCTAAAAGCTCTTTCGCCTTCTCCATACGATATTCCCGGATAAAGCGATTCAGGTTCACCCCGGTCTCCTGCTTGAATACAAAACTTAAGTATCCGGGAGAAAGGCAGACCTGCTCTGCAAGCAGCTCAGTGGTTAGAATCTTATCGTAATGATGGTAGATGTAACTCTTTACCAAAGTCACCTCTTCTCTGTCGCCCCCATCCTGGACTTTCAGATAATTCTCAAATTCTCTTATGGCCTTTTTGGCGATTTCTAATACTTCCTGGATGGTCTTACAGCGGTACATCCGATCCACTTCTCTGGAAAGTTCCCGCTCCCCCGTCACAGCAATCCCTTCATAGATTTCCTTCAACACACTCGAGAAGACAAACTTTACATATAGTTCTGAAAACTGATTGTTATCCTTGTACTTTTTCTCTATCCGTTGGAAATTCAGCCAGAGGTGATCCACATCTTTATGATGGATGTCTTCAATAATGTTCTGCAACATCTTGGCATCCTGCACCTGACTTCCTTCCGACTCTTCCTGATCCTGGTTCATGGAAAACACATGAATCTCAGGCTGATAGAACTGCTCCTCCAGAAGCTGTTCCATCTGAATCAGATACTTGGGCATGTCCCGGTAACTCTCCAACTCTTTGCTGATTACGAAGTAACAATCTGCATCATACTTCTGCCTGAAAAAATTGTGCATCTGCAGAGCAAGTCTTTGATAGTCACAGGATCTGTCCTTGAAGAAGAACAGGGATTCATTGGAATTCAAGTTCAAATACTGAAAACTCCTCTGTAGGTTTTCTCTCAATTCCTGCAGAAAGTTCTCCTCATCAATCTCAAAAAAGTTGCTGGAACTTCCCGCCAACAGAAGATAAGGATATTGATTCAGATCCTCTTTTTCCAGATTTATAACTTTATTGGCGCTATCGATATACTCTTCTTTACCCGTAAGAAGGTAATTCAACAAAAAATACTGTTTTAGATAGTCTTCCTGCTTAATCTGCTTCTTCAACATCTCTTTCTGGTTTTCGATATTGTGGGTTACTTTATCCAATGTCTTTTTAAATTCCACCGGATCCACCGGCTTCAGCACATAATCCACCACCCCATAACGAAGGGCCTCCCGGGCATAGGAGAAATCATTGTAGCCGCTAAAGATAATGATCTGCAGATCTGGATATAGTTCCTTGGCCTGCTGTGAAAGCTCCAGACCATTCATATATGGCATCTTGATATCCGAAAAAAGGATATCAACCTTCTGTTTCTGAAGGATTCCAAGAGCATCTTTTCCATTGACCGCCTCTATAATCTGATATTCTTTTTCTTCCTTATTTAACAGAAATTTAATACCATTTCTTTCTAATTTCTCATCGTCCACTATTAAGATAGAAATCATAATCCGTCTCCATGATAGTCATTTAGGGGCCGCCGTAGAGAACGACAGCCCCTTTCACAAGGGTTTCTATATCAACATCTTAAATCAAAAAAGTTCATAATGCAAGTTTTTTAGACATTCATAGCATCCCCTGAAATGATCCAACTTCTTATCTCAGACGTACCTGACCTCAACCTTTTACAGCTCCGGCAATTACACCTTCTATGATATATCTCTGACAAACCAGATAGAATAGGATGATTGGAATGATGGAAAGTACCAAAACACCCATCATAGCTCCCATATCTATGGAACCATATCCACCCTTCAGATACTGTACCGCAATAGGGATCGTCTTATATTTCTTCGTATCCAGCACGAGGGATGGCAGCAGGTAATCGTTCCAGATCCACATCGCCTCCAAAATCACAACCGTGATACAGGTAGATTTCGAAATAGGAAGTACAATCTTAAAGAACGTCTGCAGGGGTGTACATCCATCGATCATCGCTGCTTCTTCTATTTCCAGAGGAATGGACTTCATAAAGCCTGTGAACATAAACACGGCCAGCCCCGCTCCAAATCCCAGATAAATAATAATCAGTCCCCAGGGTGTGTCCAGTTTCAACATATTGGCAATCTTGGAAAGGGTAAACATCTCCATCTGAAATGGCACTACCATCGCAAACAGACATAACATATAGATCAGAGATGTAGCCTTGTTCTTTACACGGCTGATGAACCATGCGCACATGGAACAGCAGATGATAATCACCAATACAGAGAACACCGTGATGAACAAACTCCATCCAAATGCCTGGAACAATCCCGTCTTTTCAACACCTCTTACATAGTTTTCCAGGCCCACGAACATCTTGTCGACCGGAATCTTAAAAGGATACTTACTGATGTAAGCCTTTTTCTTAAAGGAGTTGACGAATACCAGCACAATCGGGTACATATACAGCAGGCTGATAAACGTGAATATCAGTGTCAGGAGCCATCCATGTTTTGCTTTTCTTACACTCATTACTGCTGCACCTCCTTGGATCTGGTCAGTTTATTCTGAAGCACTGCAATCACGGCTACAATCAAGAAGAATACCACCGCTTTTGCCTGACCCACTCCTTCATAACCAGTTCTGCCATAGAATGTGTTGTAGATATTCAAGGCCAGCATTTCTGACATTCTGGAAGGCGCTCCGTTGGTAAGAGCCAGGTTCTGGTCAAATAACTTGAAGCCATTGGTCAAAGTCAGGAAGGTACAGATGGTGATGGATGGCATGACCATGGGAAGCGTCACGCTTTTTAACACCTGCCAGGAACTGGCTCCGTCTATTTTAGCAGCCTCAATCAGTTCTCCCGGAATATTCTGGATGCCTGAGATATAGATAATCATCATATATCCTATCTGCTGCCAGCACATCAGGATAATCAGCCCCCAGAATCCATAGACCGAAGAGTAAGTCAGGGTTCTCTGGAAATGAGCCAGAATACCATTCAGAAGCAGCTGCCAGATATAACCCAGGATAATTCCACCAATCAGGTTTGGCATGAAGAACACGGTACGGAATATATTCGTTCCCTTGATTCCCTTTGTTAAGAGCATGGCAATAACAAAAGCCAGCACATTAATTAAGATAACCGAAACCACGGTGAACAGTGCGGTATACCCCAGGGAATGAATAAATACCGAATCACCTAAGATCTTTGTGTAATTACTAATTCCAACAAACTTGGCATCCGTTACTGTAGTGAATTTACAAAAGGACAGATAAACGCCCAAGAGAAAGGGTGCTATAAATCCTATGGTAAATGCCACCATGGTAGGAAGTACGAATATTGGAAAATATTTTTTTATTGCTTTTTCCATTTGGATTCCTCCGTAATCTACTAATCAGAGTGATGCTCAAAAACTGGGGGAACCGGTACCCTGCAGACGATGTTTTGTCTGCCTGGAACCCATCCCCCCTCTTTTTGCCGGTTCTCTCTACAAGAGCTTCACCGGTCACTTCTTTTATTCAGCGTTTGAAGCCTGGTACTCAGTTGCCCAGTTGTCTACAAATGCGGTCTTAACTGCATCCCATTCGCCAGTTCCCTGAGCGTACTCCAGAAGTGCAGAACCTAAGTCATTCTTCCATGTCTCAGAAGGCATCGTTGTAAAGTTCCAGCTTACCGGTGTTTTACCAGCTTTGGTGTATTCATCATTAGCCTTTACAAGAGGATTGCTTGGCAGATACTCGTCAAAAGTTGTGAATGGTGTTACAAATCCCATCTCGTTTGCCAGCATATCACGGCCTGCATCGCTTTCTACTACCCATGCCATGAAGTCCAAAGTTGCCTGAATATCTTCTGGAGATGCATTCTTGTTTACACACCAGTAGTTCTCAGAACCTGTGCAAAGTCCCTGGTTTTCCTCACCTTTTGCGCCGATATAGATTGGAAGCATACCCATGTCTTCATCTGCTACTTCCATATCCTTCACATCGTTGTAAGCCCAGGTACCATTCTGGTAGAATACTGCCTCTCCCAATGCGAATTCAGATGCTGCATCTTCACCAGTCTTGGAAGACAACATGCTAGGTTCGCAGGTAGAATCTGTGATGTACAGATCCCAGATGTTTTTGTAGTTATCAAGGTAAGTACCTTCGATAGCTTCTGTGGAATCGATATCTTTGTCTTGATATTCATAGTAAACCGGAAGATTTGCAAGATGTGTCTTGAATCTCCAGTCTGAAGAGGAGTCCATACCAGCTGAAGTAAACGCGCCTTCAACTCCCAAGTCATCTTTATGAGCCTGGATACCATCGGCTACTTTCTTCAATGCGTCGAAGTTGTTCAGCTCATCGATGGATTTGATCTCAGCATCCGGCAATTCAAAATACTGATTCAAAATTGCTTTGTTATAGACAATTCCGTATGTCTCAATTACATAGGCAATACCCTGTACAGCATCACCATCTTTTAATGCGTAATCATCACTTGACAGGTCTTTGTAAATCTGGCTGTCTGATAAATCATAACAGTAATCTTTCCATGTCTTTAATCCCACAGGACCATTGACCTGGAACAATGTCGGCGCCTCGTCTTTAGCCATTTCAGACTTCAGAGTAGACTCATATGTACCAGAAGCTGCGGTTTGAACCTGAACATCCACACCGGTTTCATCGGTGTAAGTCTTAGCCAGATCTACCCACTGATCTGCCTGTTCTGGCTTAAAGTTAAGGTAGTAAACTTTGCCATCGCCTGATGGTTTGGCGTCTTGATCGTCCGCTTCCTCCTTGGATGAGCTTGCGCTGTTTGAAGATTTGCTTGTGGATGCTGAACTTCCCTTCTCGTTGCTTCCGCATCCTGCAAACAGTCCGGTAATCATTGTTGCTGAAACTAAGACTGCAAATACTTTTTTAAACTTCATTCTCTTTTCCTCCTTTATTCCTTAAAACGATTCGTGCCATAAAATTAAAACATGGTACTTTTCCAGCAGGTAATCCTGCCCCTCTCTTTTATGGCTTCATTATAAGAAACAAGGCTTGTTTTGTGTATATTAAAAAAACAAGAAACGTGTAACATTTTCATGATTCTGGCTTTTTTAATACCCGGTTATCCGGCACCCTTATGAGAATCGTGGTTCCTTCCCCAATTTGGGAATGAATAGAAACGCCATAGTCCGGGCCATAAATCATTCGCAACCTTTTATCCGTATTCAATATTCCGATGGAATCGGTCTTTTGATTCATGATTTCTCTAATCCGCTCCTGGGTGATACCACACCCATTGTCCTCTATGCAGAAAATGATATCTCCCCCTTCCTGCTCCACGGATATCTCCAGCACCCCATCTTCCTGATAGCTCTTGAAGGCATGAACTATGGCATTTTCCACAAATGGCTGTAAAAACAGCTTGGGGATTTCCAGCCCATCAAACTCTTTTGGAATAAGCACCTTCACGGTAAATAGTTCTGCATACCGCTTACTCATTATTGCAAGATATCTTGCAAGCCAGTCCAAATCACCTCTTAATGGCACCAACAGAGCATCATTTTTGCTGGTATACTGCAGCATCCTCGATAAATCCAGGAGCATCCCGCTGGCCTTTTCGGTCTTTCCATCCAGGCAGAGCCAGTTAATGATATTAAGAGAGTTATATAGGAAATGAGGATTAAGCTGTATGTTTAAAACCATGATCTCCGACTCCCTCTTTTGAAGTTTCACCTCATAATTTTCATGGACCAGATTTTTCAAATTATGATTCATCTCATTTAATTTACTGTAGAAGAAGGCGAATTCATCTCTTAGATGATACCGGACAACCGTCTCAAAATTTCCCGCCCCCACGCTTTCAATCATATTCAGCGGCTTATATATTTTACTGTTAAATTTCTTGGAAATGAAAAATGATGCCAGAAATGAAAGCACTGTAATCACCAATACCAGCACAATCATAACCTGCAGAAGATTACCCACAATCTTTTCTATCAATGCACTGACCGGCATCGCAGCCACCACATACCAACCTGTCACCTGGCTTTTGGAGTAGGCGATAATATGCTTCTCGCCATGCAGTAATTTACGTATGATACCCGTATCTGACTCAAATTTCAAATCTGCCAGTGGATTATCCCTATATTTTTCATTCCACTTTCGTTCCGCACTACATACAATCCCACCCTCTGAAGTAGCTACAAAATACTCAGCTGGATGCTCCTCTTCCAGGTACTCCTCCAGCATCTTACGCAGATTTTCTTCCGTAAAATTCACAACCAGATAGGGCTCCTCTATCCCATCCGGAAGATGCAGAATCCTTCCCGATGAAATATTGCTGGGATGCAGTTTCCGGACCGCCGAAAAGAGGTTGCCGTATTCCAGATACTCTTCATTCATCCGATCCACTTGAAACATTTTCGTGTAACTATAGGTCGGTATCCATACCAGCTTTCCTCCCGCTTCCTGTGCCAGTTTTGCCGCTTCTGAATTCATAAAACTGCCGGGTGGATAAAAGTTTTTATTCTCCTCTCCAAACCGATAGTAAGATGTGAGCAAATGAGTGGAGTATACCGTATTATTCCATGGCAGATAGCTTAGCAGAATCTGCCCAACCAAATCACTGGCTCCCTTCAACTGAACCGGATCCTTCCCATCTAAACCGCTGAAAATCTCATATATTCTGGGGTCCGCATTCATTTTAACGGAGAATTCTTCTATATAATCCAGATCTTTATCCAGAATTGTACTTGTTTTCTGAGCATTTTGGATGAAATGAGATTCGGCCTGTTCAATCAGTGCACTCTTGGATACTCCAAAAAAGGCTCCCCCCAATATCACAAGTGGGATAATGGATAACATGATAAAAAAGACAATCAGCCAGGTCCGAAACCTGGCATATTTAAAACGTTCTTTCCATATGATACCGCTCTTCTTTCTCATCATAAATTCCCTTTCTTACGGAATTCATCGGGAGTGATCCCATAGGTTTTCTTAAAGGTTCTGATGAAATAGTTGGAATCCCTGTACCCCACCATAGATGCAATTTCTTTTACCTTTCGATTGGAATGCAGCAACAACTCCTTCGCCTTTGCCATCCGTATGCCACTTATATACTCTGAAAAGGATTTTCCGAAGGTGTTTTTAAACAAGGTACTAAAATAAGAAGTATTAAAGTGAAAAATCCCCGCCACCATCTCCAGACTGATCTCCTCCATATAATGGGTCTCTAAGTATTCCCTACATCTATACATGGGATTCATGCTTGCCTTATCCCTTTGTGCGGACAGGCGCTTTGTGATTTGAAAGATTAACTGTTCTGCCCCCTTGAGCAGGCTTTTCAGACTATCCGACTCCATCAGCAGATGATCCCGTTCATATAACTCCGGCATATTTTCTTTTCTTAACATAGGTTCCAGATTCCTTAATACCTGGTAAAACAGTAATACCACCTTTCGCTTTAAGACATCAGGTGGAATAAGGCTCCCTTCCTCCGATTCCGAAATCACAGCCTCGAACGTCATTTTCGCCTCTCTGGCTCCTCCCTCCTGAATAGCTGTCATTAATTTCCCGGCATCCCAGAGCCGGCTGTCATTCTTATCCGTCCGCTCCTGTTCTCCCGCCCAAAGTACGTGCTGATCTTCGTAAAAAGCATAAGAAAGAGCGATACACGCCTCTTCAAAAGCAGCCGCTCCTTTGAGATACAGATTATCCTGCATAAAACTCACAGCAACATATACTTCACCATAACCTTTTCGTTCCAATTGCTGCCGGATTCCCCAGAACACTTCATCCCCTGGATGCTCAAAGTCCAAAACCAATGTGGCAAATGTATTTTTCATATGATGTACTTCAAAGGTTAAAGAAGAGTGTGGATCCATGGATTTTTTAATCAGATAACCGATATCCCTCTTCTCCTCCTCTGTAAAAACACATGCTGGATGCCGCTTTGACAACCGGGTCAACATCAAGTAGCCCTGCTGCTCCAGTGGCAGCAGGGATGTAAGCTGATCGCCTGCAGAGAATCCGGGGTATCGAAGATATTGATTCAGAATTCGTTCCATATATACAGGAAGGGCCTCCTTCAGCTTCTCCTTAAGATCTGCCGCCTTCTCTTCCTCTTCCAGGTGTCCCTTCAACTTTTTCTTTACCTCTTCCAAGGTTTCTTGAAGTTCCATACGGTTCACCGGCTTCAAGAGATAGGCGGAGGCCTGAAGCGTCAAGGCCTCCTTTGCATAGGAAAACTCCGCATATCCACTCAGAAGGATGAAGAAAATCTCATTCCTACGCTCCTTAACCCTCTTTAACAGGGAAAGTCCGTCCATCTTGGCCATCCTGATATCGCTGATAATTATTTCACAGGGTACATGCTCCAGTATCTCCAACGCATCCGTCCCATCCGAAGCCTCCCACAACATATCCTCCGGGCAGATATCTTCCAGCAAGGACAAAATCCCTTTTCTATGTATCTTTTCATCGTCCACGATTAGAATATTATACATTTCCTCACTCTTTCACGTACTATGTCAACCATGATACATTTTATCATATCTTTTACGGTAAGTCTTTTTATCCAGTACAATGACAGGAATTTCCAACTTCCTGATCACCTTTCCCCGAACCGTTAAAACCACCTGCACAGGCTGCAGTTCCTGGGTCTCACCCCCTTCTGCCAATAACCGGACTTCTTCCCGGGTTCCATAGGGCACCTGAAATGGATGAGATGACAACATAACGCTTTCCTCGTTTCCAGCAAGGTTATCCGGAAGGCTGACATAAAATCCTGCCACCCCATGTTCCTTTGATAACAGTTCCTCCATCCGGAAAACCGCCTTGTTTTTCTCAAAGATCGGCTGATACTCCCAATGATAAAATTTCTTCTCACAAACTTTCCAACCATCGGGAACGGTAACAGCCACTTCTACATCCTTCCACCCCTCATCCTCCTGATGAGCCATCACAAAGCGGAGAAGGAAGATATTACACTCTCCTGTATATAACTTGGGCATGACAATACCATATGGTCCGAAGAGCCCTTCTGATTCCCCCAGAAGCCCGCACTCTGTCTTCACGATCTCCGCTTCCGTACCTTGAAATGGAATGGCAGGGAAACTTTTTTTGATGGACTTCTTTGCCCCTGCTTCAAAGACCTCAAAGCGCAGTTTTCCCTCCGCACCGGCCTCATATGGGCGGGCTGCTAAAACCACCTGAAAAATACAGTCATTTCTGTTTTTCACATAGAATTCCGTTGAACTTTCATGTTCCCGGAAGCAGATATCAAAGCAAAATCCTCCAATTCTCACTTCTTTTAATTCAAAACTGGTAAGCAGACCCTGGGGGCGGATTGTCAGTATCTTTTCAACGCCATCCAGACGGATGCCAAACCACTGTTCCATGCTGTGCTGAACCCAGGCACCCTGCCCTTGACTGCAGCGAGTCAGACACCTTTTCTTATTGCTTGCCCTCGGCCACCAGAACAGGGAACCAGTCTCATCCAGGCGGTCATATAGAAGCTTAAGAGAATCCAACATCTCATTTCTCGTATAGCTGCCACCCAGACGCAGCGTGCACCCGGTGGCAGAGGGATTCATGCCAAAATGCAACTCCCTCATGGTTTGATATTCAGGATCATAATTGGTAATGAATAAAGATCTTGCATAACGATGTAGATTCACATATGGTTCGTAATCCCATTCATATAGGCCATACAGTGGGGCCAGTGCCGTTGAAGTATCTTCTCCACCGTAATAGTAAAGTTCCTCCGAAGTATAAAAACGTTCCTCTTTGCCCTCACCCATATTACTTCCACCGGTAATCTGCCTTCCGAAAGGGCCATCCCCTTCCATGTATTCCGCCATATCCGCTGGCATTTTCTCAAGCAATTCATCCACTTCTTCATAGGACTCACCTATGGCCTTTAAAACCGCCCGATACCCCCTCAGTGCATAGAAACACTTCACATTTGCCCCATAATCGTATTTGTTGAAGACAATCAAATCACTTGCATAGTGGCTGGAAAATAACGCGTACTTTTCATGTTTATGGGCCTTCATCCCCTGATAAAATTCTTTTAATTTTTCTGTAATACCGTAGTTTTGGCGGAAATAATCCTCGTCCCCTGTCATCTCCAGATATTTCCCCGCAATCACTAACGGAGACACGAAAAAGAACATGCTGTGATCCGTATAGAGACTGTATCTCGGCTCGTTTCGTTCCGCCAGATATTCCATGGCACTTCGGCCCACTTCCGGAACGGCATACATCACGCTGACCACATCCGGCTCGATATCAATCCCCCAAAGCCTGGACAGGGAATGTGAGGGGGCACCCTGCCAGTTGGTCAACAGTCTGCCCCGGGCATTAAAAGAAAGACAGTTGAAATTGTCTAAGATAAACCTAAGATGCATATCCCGATATTTCTGCCCCATTTCCTCATCTTCCCGGATTGCTGTTTCTATGGTACCAAACCTCTCCTGCCAGAAACCCGCTGTCACATTGATCCACTCCAGGGGCGTGTGTTGATATAATATGCCCAGTGCCTCATGAATCTCTTTCCTCTCCGGTGTGACTGCCACGATCGTGGTGAACACCTTACGCTCACCTGCTTCCAACTCAAAGGGTAGATAAATCCTGGGATTTCCGGCATCCCCCTCACAGACTCCATCCAAAAGCTGGATAGCGGCACATCCTTCGGGGTGCCAGAGAATCAAAAGTTTCTGATCCCATTCCGCCCGATAGGGAT